>JBDKHX010000083.1:0-6226 GCA_039797415.1 Pseudomonadota bacterium
GTTTCGCGCAAGGCGCCTTCGACCACAGCTTGGGCAGACTCAGACAATGGAGTCAAAGGCAGGCGCAAGGTTCCGCCAGCTTTGCCCATGCGAGCGAGGTCCCATTTCACGGGGATGGGGTTGGGTTCGACAAACAGGTGCTTGTGCAGAGGCAACAGGCTCATGTTCAGCTCGACAGCGCGGCGGGCATCTTTTTCAAGGGCCGCTGCACACATCTGAGCCATGGCACGGGGGGCCACGTTGGCGGTCACGCTGATGTTGCCGTGTCCACCCAACAGGATCAGAGCCACGGCTGTGGGATCGTCACCGGAGTAGATGTGGAAGCCCTTGGGGGCTTGCTTGATCAGCCAAGATGCACGGTCGAGGTTGCCTGTGGCTTCCTTGATGCCGATCACGTTAGGCAATTGAGCCAGACGCAGAGCCGTTTCTGGTGTCATGTCTGCCACGGTGCGACCGGGCACGTTGTACAGCACCATGGGGATGTCTACCGCTTCAGAGATGGCCTTGAAGTGCTGGTAGATGCCTTCTTGAGTCGGCTTGTTGTAGTAGGGCACGACTTGCAGGGTGCAGTCGGCGCCGACTTTTTTGGCGTACTCGCTCAATTCAATGGCTTCGCGGGTGCAGTTGGCGCCACAGCCAGCCATGATGGGCACGCGGCCAGCGGCTTGTTCAACCGACACGCGGATGATTTCGCAGTGCTCTTGGACAGAGACTGTGGGCGATTCGCCTGTGGTGCCAACCACGCCGATGCAGTTGGTGCCTTCGGCGATGTGCCATTCCACGAGTTTGCGCAGGGTGTCGTAATCGACGCTGCCGTCTGCGTGGAGGGGGGTGATCAGTGCAACGATGCTGCCAAGGATAGGTTTCATCTTCATTCCTTCAATCCGACCATTCTAACTAGTCAGACAAGTGGAAGTCGGGTCAAACCTGCATGTTCATGATGTCGGTGTACGCCTGAACGAGCTTGTTGCGCACTTGCACCGCCGACTGAAAGCCCAGTTGGGCCTTTTGCATGGCGATCATCGTCTCTTCCAGGCTGACCGTGGGGTTGTCAAATTGGACTTCCCTTTGCATGGTCGCTGATTTTTGCTGCGCGGCGCTGATGGAGTTCAGGGCGTTGCTGAAGGATGCCTGGAAGCTGGGTTGTTCGGCACCACCTACGGCTTCTTGCCGCATTTTGGCCTGAACTCGCTGGGCGACGTCGGCCATGCCGGCCTTGGAGGCAGCTTGGGCGAAATCAAAGGGCTTTAGTTTCAGATCCATGGTGTCGATATCCGACGGACTGTGATTGGATTTATCACAGGCCCTACTTTAGAGACTTCCACTTGAGGCATAGACGGGAAGAAGGCGGCATTTCGGTCGCTGTTCCCGGCATTTTTCCCTGCCCTGAGTCCGAATAATGGGATCGTTACCGCGGGTTTGCGGCATCGTGTTGTATCGATGCGCGGCCCAACGCACCGAACGCCCATGGAAGTCACAGTCGCACAACCTCAAAATCTTGTCGCCGTCCCGCCAAACGGGGTGGTAGAGAACCAGCCACAGGGCTTTGCCCAGCGGTTGGCCGCTTTGCCGGCGCAAAAGAAGATGATGCTCGGTGGTGGCATTGCCGCCCTGATTGCTATTTTCGTGGCCATGACGATGTGGGGCCGCGAAGGCGACTTCCGCGTCTTGTATGCCAACTTGTCTGACAAGGATGGCGGCGCGATTTTGGCTCAGCTGCAGCAAATGAATGTGCCCTACAAGCACACCGATGGCGGGGCGGCCATCATGGTGCCAGCAGACAAGGTGCATGACATTCGGTTGAAGCTGGCTGCAGCCGGTTTGCCCAAGGGCTCGGTCACCGGTTTCGAGTTGATGGAGTCACAAAAGTTTGGCGTGACCCAGTTTCAAGAGCGTTTGAACTTTCAACGTGGCCTGGAAGGCGAGTTGACTCGCTCGATTCAAACTTTGTCGGGCGTTCAAAGCGCCCGCATTCATTTGGCGCTGCCTAACCAGAACGGATTTTTCCGCGAGCAGCAAAAGGCTTCGGCTTCGGTGGTGTTGTCGCTGTACCCCGGTCGCACTTTGGATCGTGGCCAGATCGCTGGCATTGTGCACTTGGTGTCGTCCAGCGTGCCGGAGATGTCGCCCAAAGCGGTGAGCGTGGTGGACCAAAGCGGCGCGTTGCTGTCGGGCTCGACCGAGGCGTCAGACCAAAGTGGTCTGGATGCGCAGCAGCTTCAGTATGTGCGCCAGATGGAGTTGAACTACACCCAGCGCATTCGCGACATTCTTGAACCTGTTGTGGGTAAAGATAACTTCCGTGCGCAGGTCAATGCCGATCTTGATTTTGCTCAGACTGAATCGACCGCTGAGGAATACAAGCCCAATCAAGGCCAGGCACCCGCAGCGGTGCGCAGCCAGCAAAGCACCGAGCAAAATGGCGCGGGTAGCGCACTGCCTTCAGGTATTCCGGGTGCGATGAGCAATCAGCCTCCTGTGCCTGCTACGGCCCCGATCAATGGTGCGTCGCAAGCCCTGCAAGCTGCGGGCGGCTCGACAACCGGTGGCTCCAGCCGTCGTGAGGCCGTGACCAACTACGAAGTCGACAAGACCGTACGTGTTACCCGTAATGCAACGGGCACGATCAAGCGTTTGAACGCCGCTGTGGTGATCAATCACCGCACGACGACCGATGCCAAGGGTAAGACAAGCACCCAGGCCATCCCTCAGGAAGAGTTGGACAAGCTGACCGCCTTGGTGCAAGAAACGATTGGCTTTGATCAGCAACGGGGTGACTCGGTCAAAGTGGTGAACACGCCGTTCCAGGTCGTCAAGGAAGAGCCTGATAACACCCCGATCTGGCAGCGTCCAGAAACGGTGGATGTGCTGCGTACTTTGGCTGTGCCGGGCGCCCTGACGTTGGCTGCGCTGATTGTGGTGTTTGGGGCCATTCGTCCAGCCATTCGTGCGGCACGTCCTGAGCCTGTGGCAGAAGCGGAGCAAGCCAAGCTCAATGCTGTGGTGGATGACGCCAACGAGTTGCCGGGCATGGACGAGCTGCCACCGGGCATGGTGCGCGGCCCAGATGGTCAGCCGGTGCCAGCCTTGGAGGCGCCGATGGCAGATGCTCGCCTGGAAAGCGCCAAGGCTTTGGCCAAGGAAAACCCCGCAGCCATGGCCACCTTGGTGCGTAGTTGGATGACGGAGGCTTGATCGTGGCTGCAAATATGGAAGACAAGCACATTGAAGATGCCGCCATCTTGCTGATGTCGATTGGCGAGGAAGAGGCCGCCGAGGTGTTCAAGCACCTGGAGCCCAAGGAAGTGCAAGCGCTGGGCGAGACGATTGCCCGCCTGAAGTCGGTGCCGCGTGATCGGGTGGAGGGTGTGTTGACCCGCTACGCCAATGACTCGACCGACCTGGGCATCCTGGTGCCCGATACCGACGAGTACATCAAGGCCGTGCTGCGCAAGGCTTTGGGTGATGACAAGGCCAACTTGCTGATCGATCGGATCATTCAGGGCAGTGACGTCACCGGTATTGAAAGCTTGAAGTGGATGGACCCCGGTTCCATCGCCGAACTGCTGCGCAACGAACACCCACAGATCGTGGCGGCCATCTTGGTTCACTTGGACCCAGACTTGTCGTCTTCGGTGCTGAAGTCGTTCACAGAACGCCATCGCAATGAAGTGATGGTGCGGATTGCGACGCTGGACGGTATCCAACCGGCAGCTTTGAAGGACCTCAATGAGGTGCTGTCTCGTGTGCTGGCGGGGGGCTCCCAAGTGCGTAAGGCTTCTTTGGGTGGGGTCAAGCCTGCCGCTGAAATCATCAACTTGATGGGCACCAGTCTGGAAACATCTGTGCTGGATTACATCCGCGAGGCCGACGGCGATCTGGCTCAAAAGATCATGGACAACATGTTCACCTTCGACGACTTGTCGAAGCTGGACGACAAGGGCTTCCAGACCATGCTCAAGGAAGTCCAGACCGAATCGCTCATCATCGCGCTCAAGGGCGGTTCGCCCGAGATTCGCGAAAAGGTGTTCCGCAACATGTCCAGCCGGGCTGCCGAAACGCTCAAGGAAGACCTGGAGTCGCGTGGTCCGGTCAAGTTGTCCGAAGTCGAGGCAGAACAGAAAGAGTTGCTCAAGATCGTGCGTCGTCTGTCAGACGAAGGTCAGATCGTGTTGAGCAGCGGAGGCGATGATGAGTACGTCTAAGCCTGGTCAACCTCCTGGCGGGCAGGGCGGCGGTGGCGGCGGGAGCAATCCTTACGCACGCTTCATTCCGAAGGAAGAGTTGGGTAAGGTTCAAGCTTGGAATCCGGAGACGTTTGCTGTCCCCGCTGCCCGTCCCGGTACTGAGGGCGGGGTGCGTAAGCCAACGTTGGCTGAACGCGCCGCAGCTGAAGTCAAACCTTTTGGCCGAGAAGGCGTTGCGCCACAACCCGTGTCTCCAACCCAGGGGCAGCGTCCCGCGGCACCTGCTGCGGCACCGGCTCAACCCGCTGCCAAGCCTGCCCCCAAGCGGCCGGTCGTGGGCGGGGTGCCAGGTGAAACACCTGAGCCACCACCGCAAGCCGAAGCGGCCGCACCTGCTGGCCCCAGCGTAGATGAGTTGGTTCAAGAGGCTCGTCAATCTGGCTACCAGGATGGCTATCGCAACGGATTGGCGGCCTTGGAGAGCTACAAGCAGACCCAAGCCGCGCAGATGGCGGTCTATATGAATGACCAAGTGGGCGCGTTGGCGGCTGACTTTCACCGTCGCATTGACGGTCTGGAACAGCAGCTGGCCGGTCGCATTGCCGGTGTCGCGCTGGAGCTGGCCCGCCAAGTGGTGCGCACAGAAATCCATCAACACCCTGAAGTCGTGATGGAAGTCGCAGAACAGGCGATGAGTGCCTTGTTGACCTCCGCGCGTCAGGTCATGCTGCGGATGCATCCCGAGGACTTTGCCATGGCGCAGGGCCATTTGTCTGAAATGTTGGAAGCGCGTGGCGCGCGCCTGGTGCCCGATACGGCCATCACCCGTGGCGGTTGTTTGATTGAGTCAGACATCGCTGTGGTGGATGCCACGGTAGAGGCGCGCTGGTCTCGCGCCGCCGCAGCCATGGGCCATCAGGCACCGTGGAACGGTGGCGTGGAGCCCGCGACACCGACGCCGGTGGTGCCGATTGAAGAAGACGACGAGTTCATCGACCCAGAAGACTTGCCCAAGGGTGACGCAGTATGAATATGCCCATTCACGCCCGCGAGACGACCATCGCGGCCGATCGTTGGAATCGGTTTTTGGACGACATGGACATCTGTGCTGGCACAGAAATGCCGTTTGAAAGCCAAGGCAAGTTGATCAAGGTGGCTGGCCTGGTGCTGGAGGCCGCTGGCCTGCGCTTGCCTGTGGGGGCCGTGTGCGAGATTCATTCTGAGACCCGCATGGAGTCCACACCCGCTTTGGCTGAGGTCGTGGGCTTTACCGGCGACCGTGCCTTTTTGATGCCCACTGCGGAAGTCCATGGCCTGTCCAGCGGTGCCCGTGTGGTGCCACGCACCATCCCGATCAATCCACCCATCTTGGGTCGCCCGAATCACCCATGGCGCCGTAGCGAAGACCGCACCCGCCATCTGCCCATTGGCTCAGGCCTGCTGGGCCGGGTCATCAATGCCGAAGGCCAACCGTTGGATCGCCATGGTCCATTGCACCATGTGAGAAGTGAGCCTTTGGTTCGCCGCTCCATCAACGCCATGGACCGCGACCCGGTTCGTCTGCCTTTGGATACCGGTGTGCGTGCGATCAATTCGATGTTGACCGTGGGCCGGGGGCAGCGGATTGGTTTGTTCGCCGGTTCCGGCGTGGGTAAGAGCGTGCTGTTGGGCATGATGGCCCGTTACACCCAGGCTGACGTGATCGTCGTGGGCCTGATCGGTGAACGGGGCCGTGAAGTCAAAGAGTTCATTGAAGACATCCTGGGCGAGGATGGCCTGGCCCGCTCCGTGGTGGTGGCTGCGCCTGCCGATGCCCCTCCACTGACCCGCATGCAAGGCGCCAATTACGCCACCGCAATTGCCGAGCACTTCCGTGACCAAGGCTTGCATGTGCTGTTGTTGATGGATTCGCTGACCCGTTATGCGATGGCCCAGCGTGAAATCGCACTGGCCATTGGTGAGCCGCCTGCTACCAAGGGGTATCCACCTTCGTGTTTTGCCAAACTGCCTCAGTTGGTGGAGCGCAGTGGCAACGGTCT
>JBDKHX010000084.1:0-6213 GCA_039797415.1 Pseudomonadota bacterium
GTCAATACCCGAAGCCGAAACTTCTTGGGCAAAGCTGCTTTGGTAGGTTTGAACCAACCAGGCACCCAGCACGTTCACGTCGTACACCTTCCAGGCGCTACCGACTTTTTCAAGGCGGTAGTCGATCTGGATGGGATCACCCTGACCACGAACGATCGAACGCACGACCACTTCGGTGTCTTCCGGACGGGCACGCATGGGCTTGTACTCAACAGTCTGATCCTTGATCTGGACGGCAGCACCCGCATAGGTGTAGACCAGCAAGTTCTTGAACTCTTCTTGCAAGCGCTTTTGCTGCTCAGGCGTTGCTTGACGCCAGTTTCGTCCCACAGCAGAAGCTGTCATACGCTGGAAGTTGACGTGAGGCAGGATCTTGGCCTCGATCACCGTGATGACTTTACGCAGGTCCCCTGCCTGAATGGCCTTGTCACCCCGAACAGTCGCGAACACGTCGTTGGTGATGCCCTTGATGAACACATCAGCGGCGATATTGGCTTGGGCTGTGGTCGTCGCGGCGACCGCATCGGCCGCAAAAGTTGGCACAGTACCGACAGCCAACATGGCAGCCACCAAAACAGTCCATTTCATATTCTTCAAAATCTTGCTCCTTAGCGTAGCCAGTTGAACCCGATCAACAGGTCCTGCTGACTACAACGCTGCATCCACGCATTTGGTGGACGTGCAGTCATTCATTTCACGCCCGGATCATCCACAGCAGAGTCAGATGGGGACTCAAACTCTTCGTCTTCCTCTTCAGGAGGGTCTCCGTTGTAAACCAGATTTTGACGCCGTTGCAAGTAGGCATCTCGCACGAAGGAGTACTGGTCCAGCGCCACGTCGTCGAGCAAATTGGTCGCACGCAGATAATTGGCTCGCACATTGACCAAACTCAGCGCTCGTAGACGGTTATTGAAGGCTGCGTCTTGCGACAAGGCGGTCGGAGAGAAGTAGATGTCCCCAGGAATACCGAGGGAGTCTCGCAAGGTTGAACCGCCAAACACAGGCCAAACAATATAGGCCCCGGGTTTGACACCCCATACACCTAGCGTTTGGCCAAAGTCCTCATTGGCGCGATACAAACGCATCGGCGTAGCGATATCCAAAACACCAGCCAGGCCGAGCGTCGTGTTCATGGTCACTCGCATCATCCCCAGCGTGCCATCGGCAAATCGACCCTGCAAAAACAGGTTGGTTGTGGCCGACATGTCTTTGAAGTTGCCGAAAAAATTCGTGACACCTGTGCGAACGAATTCTGGCGTGACCGCTTGGTAGGCCTCAGCCACCGGTTTCATGACGCGGCGATCCAGGCCATCATTGAACGCATAGACCTTGCGGTTCCAAGGCTCCAGCGGGTCTGGATTTTGTTTGGTGGCACAACCTGAGATCAGCAAGGTGCTGATCAGCAAACCACCCAAGAGTCCACGAGCACCAACTCGAACGGCGCACATCGCGAGCTTGAGTGAAGCAAAACTCATTTCGCAGCGCCTCCAGATGACGTACCTTCAGCTGCCTTGTTGTAAAGGAACTGGCTGATCAAGCTCTCCAGCACGATGGCAGATTGGGTAGTCTTGATGGCGTCGCCTTGGGCCAGGTTGACGGTTTCATAACCGGGCTCCAGGCCAATGTACTGCTCGCCCAGCAAACCAGCGGTCAGGATTTTGGCGGAGGTGTCCTTGGGAAAAGCGACACCCTTGTTCAAGGCAATTTCGACCTCAGCTTGATAGAGCTTGCTGTCGAAATGGATGGCTTGAACTCGCCCGACCACCACGCCGGCGCTCTTGACGGCCGCCTTGGGCTTGAGGCCACCAATGTTGTCAAAGCGAGCCTTGACGACATAGCCAGAATCAAACGACATGGTCAACAAATTGCCGGCCTGCAGTGCCAGAAACAAAATGGCAGCGGCGCCGATGAGCACGAACAAGCCCACCCATACGTCATGCTTGGAACGTTGCATGCTTGTCTTTCCTTGAATCAAACGCGATCAGATCGAAAACATCATCGCGGTCAGCACAAAATCCAGTGCCAGAACAGCCAATGAAGCCATGACCACGGTGCGGGTCGTGGCTCGAGAAACACCTTCAGGTGTCGGTTGGCATTCATAGCCTTGCAACAGCGCCACAAAGGTCACCGTCAAACCAAACACCACACTTTTGAGCAAACCATTGCCAACGTCAGCCCACACCTCGACGCCACTTTGCATCTGTGACCAGAACGCGCCAGGGTCCACACCGATCATCACCACGCCAACCACCCAGCCGCCGATCACGCCCACGGCAGAGAACACGGCAGCCAACAAAGGCATGGCGATGACACCGGCCCAAAAGCGTGGGGCCAGCACACGTTGAATCGGATCAACGGCCATCATTTCCATCGCGGCCAACTGCTCACCGGCTTTCATCAAACCGATGCCCGCCGTAAGTGATGTGCCGGCACGACCGGCAAACAACAAGGCGGCAACAACAGGCCCCAGTTCACGCACCAGAGACAGTGTCACCATCAAGCCCAAAGCTTCGCTTGAGCCGTAACGCTGCAGGATGTAGTAGCCCTGCAAGCCCAGCACAAAACCCACAAACAAACCCGAGACCACGATGATGGCCAAGGAGTGGTTGCCCAGGAAGTGAATCTGCTCACCCACCAGACGTGCGCGACGGAAGGTCGAGCCAAACATGCCCACCAGCTTGAAAAACAAACGCGTGGCATAGCCGACGTCCGACACCTTCAAGCGAACGGCCTGACCAATCACCGATGGACGCAAAAAGCCCAGCATCAACGCACTCCGTAGTCGGTTCCTGCATCCTGTGCAGGGTGGTGGAAGCGCACCGGGCCATCTGGCGCCGCATGAACAAATTGACGGACCAGGGGATCTTCGCTGGCGCGCATGTCAACGGGAGAGCCTTGCGCCACGATGCGGCCATTGGCCAACAGCACCACATGGTCTGCGATCAGGAAGGTCTCTTCTACGTCGTGGGACACGATGATGCTGGTCAGCCCCATGGTGTCGTTCAACTCACGAATCAAGCGGGCAGCCACTCCCATGGAGATGGGGTCCAGGCCAGCAAAGGGCTCGTCGTACAGCATCAACTCAGGGTCCAACGCCATAGCCCGAGCCAATGCCACCCGGCGGGCCATGCCACCGGAGATTTCGCTGGGCATCAGATCCCGTGCGCCACGCAAACCCACCGCATTGAGTTTCATCAGCACCAGATCACGAATCAGCGCTGGCGGAAGTTTGGTGTGCTCGCGCAGCGGAAAGGCCACGTTGTCAAACACGGACAAGTCAGTGAACAAGGCACCAAACTGGAACAGCATGCCCATGCGACGACGGGCGGCCATCAAGCCATTGGCATCCAACTCAGCGATATCACGACCATCCAGCAGCACTTGCCCCTGCATAGGGGAAATCTGACGACCAATCAGGCGCAGCACCGTGGTCTTGCCGCCGCCGGATGTGCCCATCAGTGCAACCACTTTGCCCTTGGGCACCACCAGGTTGATGTCCTGCAAGATGATGCGGTCACCATAGCCGCACGTCACCCCCCGCAACTCGACCATGGTGTCGGGCAGGCGTGAGGGCAGGACGGAGTCAGGTAGTTGGAACTGATTAGCGGACATGGATAAAAAAATTGGCCGGTGCGCACTTGCACCGGCCATCGAATCATAGGGGAAGAACAAAGCCCTTGCAGGCAGCCCGA
The DNA here is from genome assembly GCA_039797415.1 of Pseudomonadota bacterium. Classification (GTDB taxonomy): domain Bacteria; phylum Pseudomonadota; class Gammaproteobacteria; order Burkholderiales; family Burkholderiaceae_C; genus Aquabacterium. Next base: position 3,693 of record JBDKHX010000084.1, read on the forward strand.
CGGGACCGCACCACAAAGCGCCCCCCTAATTGAGCGCTTTACCGATCAGCCATCAACGCGGCAGCGTTGTCGCCCCCATCAGGAAGGTGTCCACTTCACGAGCCGCCTGACGGCCTTCGCGGATGGCCCAAACCACCAGCGATTGACCACGGCGCACGTCGCCAGCGGCAAAGACCTTGGCGACGTTGGTCTTGTAACCACCGACATCGGTCGAAGCCTTGGCGTTGCCGCGAGCGTCCTTTTCCACGCCAAAACCAGTCAACATGGTTTCAACCGGGTTGACGAAGCCCATGGCCAACAAGACCAGATCAGCCTTCAAGATCTGTTCGGAGCCGGCGACTTCATTGAACTTACCGTCCTTGAACTCGACGCGAACCGTCTTGACAGCGGTGACCTTGCCGTTTTCGCCGATGAATTCCTTCGTGGCGATGGCAAATTCGCGCTCGCAACCTTCTTCGTGGCTGGAAGAAGTGCGCATCTTGATCGGCCAGTAAGGCCAGGTCAGCTCTTTGTTTTCCTGCTCAGGAGGCTGAGGCATCAACTCGAACTGGATCACGCTCTTAGCGCCGTGACGGTTGGAGGTACCCACGCAGTCAGAACCGGTGTCACCGCCGCCGATCACGATCACGTTCTTACCCGTGGCCATGATCTGGTCCTTGACCTTGCCGCCCGCGTTGATGCGGTTTTGCTGCGGCAGGAACTCCATCGCGAAGTGGATGCCAGCCAGGTCACGACCTGGAACAGGCAAGTCACGCGACTGCTCAGAGCCACCAGCCAGGATCACAGCGTCGAAATCCTTGTTCAGTTGCTCAGGCGTGACAGTGTCCTTGGCCCAGTTGGTGACCTTGGAGCCAGCGCCCGACTTCGGCATCTCGCCCACGATGGTGTTGGTCTTGAAGACGACGCCCTCAAGCTCCATTTGCTTGACGCGACGATCAATATGCGACTTGTCAAACTTGAAGTCAGGGATACCAAAGCGCAGCAGACCACCGATGGTGTCGTTCTTTTCGAACACGGTCACGTCGTGACCGACGCGTGCCAACTGCTGAGCGGCAGCCATGCCGGCAGGGCCAGAGCCCACGATGGCAACCTTCTTGCCAGTCTTGACCTTGGCAGGCTGTGGCTTGACCCAACCTTCAGCCCAGGCACGGTCGATGATCGAATGCTCGATCGACTTGATGCCCACGGCGTCATTGTTGATGTTCAGCACGCAAGCGGCTTCGCAAGGTGCGGGGCAGACACGACCGGTGAAGTCGGGGAAGTTGTTGGTCGAGTGCAGAACCTCGATCGCGTTCTTCCAGTCGCCTTGGTACACCAAGTCGTTGAAGTCAGGAATGATGTTGTTGACAGGGCAACCGTTGTTGCAGAACGGGGTGCCGCAGTCCATACAACGAGCGCCCTGGGTCTTGGCCTCTTCAGGCTTCAGACCAATGACGAATTCCTTGTAGTTCTTGACGCGCTTTTCAACGGGCTCGTAGCCCTCTTCCAGACGCTCGAATTCCAGAAAGCCAGTGACTTTTCCCATTTCAATTCACTCCTATCGTCCGGATCAGGCCTTGGCCTTGGTGGACTTGGCCTTGGCAACAACGGCCGTTGCTTCTTGCTTGGCGCCCATTTCTGTCAGTGCGCGGCGGTACTCGTGCGGGAACACCTTGACGAACTTGGTCATGGCGGTCGACCAGTTGTCCAGGATCTCGCGAGCACGCAGCGAACCGGTCCAGCGATGGTGGTCTTCGATGAGCTTCTTGAGCGCAGCTTCGTCAGCCATGCCCTTGTGCATCGGGATACCGGCATCGGCTTGCTCGGCAGCTGGCAGCACCTTTTCCAGAGAAACCTGGGCGGTGTTGACACGCTTGGCGAATTGACCGTCTTCGTCGAAGACGTAAGCAATACCACCAGACATACCTGCAGCGAAGTTACGACCAGTCTTGCCCAACACGACGACGGTACCGCCGGTCATGTATTCGCAACCGTGATCGCCCGTACCTTCGACCACTGCGGTGGCGCCCGACAGACGCACGCCAAAACGCTCGCCGCCCACGCCACGGAAGAAGGCTTCACCTTCGGTCGCACCGTACAGCACGGTGTTACCGACGATGATGTTCTCGACCGCATTGCCACGGAAGTCGATGCTTGGACGCACGACAACGCGGCCGCCCGACAAGCCCTTGCCGGTGTAGTCGTTGGCTTCACCGATCAGGTACAGGGTGATGCCCTTGGCCAGGAAGGCGCCGAAAGATTGACCGCCTGTGCCTTCCATTTGGATGAACACGGTGTCATCAGGCAGACCATCTGGATGGTGCTTGATCAACTCGCCCGACAACATCGCACCAACGGTACGGTTGACGTTCTTGGCCACTTCCATGAACTTGACGGCTTCGCCACGCTCGATCGCAGGCTTGGCCTTTTCGATCAAACGGACGTCCAACGCCTTATCCAGACCGTGGTCTTGGGTGTCAACGTGCAGACGTGGCACTTCAGCAGGCACAGGTGGCAGCGCGAAGACGCGGCTGAAGTCCAG
>JBDKHX010000085.1:0-7691 GCA_039797415.1 Pseudomonadota bacterium
TGGCCGCCTTGGATGAATTGACCGCAGCCCGCGAGCGCAAAGGCTTTTTGGACTCTCAAAACGCTGACTTGCAAGACGCCATCAAGACGCTGGAAGACGCGATTCACAAGATCGACCTGGAAACACGCGACTTGCTGGGCGCCACCTTCAACACCGTGAACGAGCACTTCGGGCGCATGTTCCCCAGCTTGTTCGGTGGCGGCACAGCCAAGTTGGTGATGACGGGCGATGAAATCCTGGATTCGGGCGTGCAAGTGATGGCGCACCCTCCAGGCAAGAAGAACAGCACCATCCACCTGTTGTCCGGTGGTGAAAAGGCTTTGACGGCGATCGCTTTGGTGTTCGCCATCTTCCAACTCAATCCCGCACCATTCTGTTTGCTTGACGAAGTGGATGCCCCCTTGGACGACGCCAACACCGAGCGCTATGCCCGCTTGGTCAAGAGCATGTCCACCGGCACCCAATTCCTGTTCATCTCTCACAACAAGATTGCGATGGAGATGGCAGAGCAACTGATCGGCGTGACCATGCAAGAACAAGGTGTCTCCCGCATTGTGGCGGTGGACATGGAGGCAGCGATGGGCATGGCCCACGCCGCTTGAAACGGATCTCAAGATGGATAACTCTCTGACGATGTCTCTGGCCATTTTGGGCGGCACAGTGCTGGCCGCTTTTGTGGCGCACAGTGCCTGGACGTCACGTAAGCTGGCCAAGTTGCAACCCAAGCGGGCAGGACTGGAGCCATTGGGTGATGACCCTGACCTGTCGATGGCAGACACCATCCCGACGGAAATCAATGGCGATGACACCCAGCCATCGCCTTTGCCCCTGCCTAAGCGTGGTGGCGCCAAGCTGGATGCCTTGATTGATGCCATCGCCACAATCAACATTGAAAGCCCGTTGAGTGGCAACATGATCCTGGCACATTTGCCCAGCACCCGCCGTGCCGGTAGCAAGCCCCTTTTGGTTGAGGGCCTGCGCACCGACTGCGGCGAATGGGAGTTCCCACAAGCTGGCGTGACCTATAGCGAATTGCAAGCCGGTGTCTTGCTGGCCAACCGCACAGGGGCTTTGAACGAGATCGAATACTCGGTGGCGCGGTTGTGTTCCCCGACATGTTGGATGTGGTTGCCCACGCCAAAGAGTTGGACAACTTTGCTTGCGCGCATGACGCGCAATTGGCCTTGCGTTTGTATGCGCGTGGCAGTGCTTGGTCGGTAGGCTACGTGCAGCAGCAGGCCATGCGCCATGGATTTGTGCCTGGCGCTTTGCCTGGTCGTTTGGTCTTGCCATCGACAGAAGAGGGCGCACCTCCCGTTTTGACCCTGCATTTTGATGCTCAAGCCGCTTTTGCGGATGACCCGGATCAGTCCACCCTGCGTGAACTGGTGTTGGCTTTTGACGTCCCCCAAACCGCTGAGGCCCAGGCGCCATTCAAGGCGTGGTGCGCTGCCGGTGAGGCTTTGTCCATCGGCTTGGATGCCACGATGGCTGATGACCAAGGTAACCCGTTCACAGCCGCCGCTTTTGCTTCGATCGAAGGCGAGTTGACCCGTTTGTACCAAGCCCTGGCTGCGCGTGACTTGGCGGCTGGCTCGCCAGCGACGCGTCGATTGTTCAGCTGAACGCTTAGGAGTATTCAAGCATGTCTCAATCAGACTTGTTTGGGGCTGCTGGAACAGCTCCCCAATCGGGCGAGGTGGCTGAGCAGGCGGCCAAGCTGCGCGCCGCGTTGCACCACCACGCCCACCGCTACTACGTGCTGGACGATCCGCAAATTCCGGATGCCGAGTACGACAAGCTTTTCAATGCCTTGACCGCGTTGGAAGAGGCATATCCAGAACTGCGTACGCCCGACTCGCCCACGCAACGGGTGATTGGCCGTGTACTGGATGGGTTCTCGCCCGTTCGCCATGCGGTGCCGATGCTGTCCATCCGCACTGAGACGGACACCGAAGCCTCCGGTGCTGCGGCATTTGACGCCCGCGTCCGCCGTGAATTGGCCTTGCAGCCGCAAGACCCACCCGTTGAATATGCTGCCGAATTGAAGTTCGACGGCCTGGCCATCAACCTGCGCTACGAAAACGGTGTGCTGGTGCGTGCGGCGACTCGGGGTGACGGTGAAGTGGGTGAAGACGTCACCCAGAACATCCGCACCATTGGTCAGATCCCCTTGCGTTTGACGGGCGAAGCCCCACCCGTGCTGGAAGTGCGTGGCGAGGTCTACATGCGCCGTGATGACTTCGATCAACTCAACGAACGCCAGCGTGAAAAGGGTGACAAGACCTTTGTCAACCCACGCAATGCGGCAGCGGGTGCGGTGCGCCAACTCGACCCATCGATTGCAGCCCAACGCCCATTGAGCTTTTACGCCTATGGTTTGGGTGAGGTTGTGGGTTGGGCCGTGCCGGATACCCATAGTGCCATGCTGGATGCCCTGATCAAACTGGGTCTACCCGTTTGCCGACACCGCACTGTGGCGCTGGGTGCAGAGGGGCCTCAAGGTTTGGTCGCCTTCCATCAAGCGATGGGGCAACAACGCGACCAATTGCCGTTTGACATTGACGGCGTGGTCTACAAGGTCAACAGCCGCGCCTTGCAAGACAGGCTGGGTTTTGTGACCCGCGAGCCCCGCTGGGCCGTGGCGCACAAATACCCTGCGCAAGAGCAATTGACGCAGGTCGAGTCCATCGACATCCAAGTGGGTCGCACCGGCAAGCTGACGCCCGTTGCACGACTCAAACCGGTGTTCGTCGGTGGCGTCACCGTCACCAATGCAACGTTGCACAACCTGTTTGAGATGCGCCGCAAGCGCGTCAGGGTGGGGGACACGGTCATTGTTCGCCGCGCTGGCGATGTGATCCCAGAGGTAGTCGGCGTCGTGGCTGGTGAGCGGCCAGCCTATGTGCCTAATTTTCAGATGCCTGCCAACTGCCCTGTATGCAGCAGTGATGTGGTGCGTGAGCGCGGTGAAGTCGACCACCGCTGTACGGGCGGCTTGTTCTGTGCCGCGCAGCGCAAGCAGGCATTGCTGCACTTTGCTCAACGTCGTGCTTTGGATGTGGAAGGCTTGGGGGAGAAGCTGGTCGATCAATTGATAGACGGTGGTCTGGTTCGCACCTTGCCTGATCTGTACAAGCTGGGTTTGCTCAAACTGGCTGCGCTGGACCGCATGGCCGAAAAAAGCGCTCAAAACATCGTTGATGCGCTTGAAAAGAGCAAACAAACCACCTTGCCGCGCTTCTTGTTTGGCTTAGGCATTCGCCACGTGGGTGAGGCCACGGCCAAAGACCTGGCCAAGCATTTTGGTCAGATCGACCGCTTGATGGATGCAACGGTTGAGCAGTTGCTGCACGTCAATGATGTGGGCCCGATCGTGGCTCAAAGCATCCGCACGTTTTTTGATCAACCCCATAACCGTGAGGTGGTGGAGCAATTGCGCGCCGCTGGCATCCATTGGGACGAGCATGAGCCCGGTGCAGTCGACCCCACTTCATTGCCGCTTTACGGGCTGACCTTTGTCCTGACCGGCACGCTGCCAAACTTGTCGCGTGACGATGCCAAGGCCATGATTGAAGCGGCTGGTGGCAAAGTCGCTGGGTCGGTGTCCAAGAAAACCCACTTTGTGGTGGCTGGTGCAGAGGCAGGCAGCAAACTCGAAAAAGCCCAAACCCTGGGTTTGAAAATTTTGGACGAGAGTGGCCTGCTGCAAATCCTGGCGGCAGGAACCAAGCCAGATCTGGCCTGATGGACCGGGCAGACTCAGGCGGTCGGCGGGACGACGCCGATGGCGTGGGCCTGCAAGATCTCTAATGGGATCACATCCAATGCGTTGTCATGGGTGCTGTCTAGTGCTACGGGGGGTGCCACGCCAGCTTCCAGAGCCTCTAACCACCGAACGGCACTGACGCACCAACGCTGGCCCGCTTTGAGGCCAGGAAAGCGCCACTCTGGCCTTGGGGTCATCAGATCATTGCCACACGCGAGCGAAAAACGCAAAAACGCGTCCGTCATCTTGGCGCACACCACATGCTTGCCAAGGTCATCAGGGTGAGGGCGGCAGCAGCCATCCCGAAAATAGCCCGTCAACGGATCAAAGGCGCAAGCGCGCAGGGGGCCGCCCAATACATTGCGGCCAGACGTCAGTTCCACAGACACGTTATCAGCCTCGCTCAGATCAGCTCGAGAACCAGAAACGAGCCATCAATCGAGATGACCCGATGCAAGCCCAAGCTGGGCAGGTGGGGGCCGTAGTGACGACCAACGCACACCATGCCTTCGTGCCGGACCTTGCAAGTGCCATCCGTCTCCCATTTTTGAACTTCAATCTGGGTCCCGATTTCAATATCCGGAAATTCGGGGTCAAACCCTGTGGATTGAAGCAAAGGTCCGCGTCTGAGGAGGTGATGGTGCCAAACGGCAACGGCCAGACCACCAATGGCGGCAGCGGCCAACAACTGGGTGCCTTGCGACGCGCCAATCCAGGCCAGCAGGGCGGCGCATGCTGCGCCCAAGGCGAGCATGAGCAAGTATGCCGATCTGGACAACATTTCCAGACTGACAAAAAAACCTGTCACGATCAGCCAAAGAGTCGACTCAGTCATCTCATCTGCACCCTAGATGTGGGCAAGTGTACGACCTGAAAACCGCATTTCCAAGCTTTTGACCGCAGATTGCTTGGTGTGTCAACAAAACCAAGGCCGAGTGCCCCTACACTTCGCGGTCTTGGATTTTTTCATCGCCTAGCCTCAAGGAATTGGCCATGCTGCGTTTTCACTTCCCCGTCGTCATCATTGACGAAGACTTCCGCTCTGAAAACACCTCCGGTCTCGGCATTCGAGCCCTGGCTGACGCCATTCAAAAAGAAGGCTTCGAAGTGTTGGGCGTGACGGGGTACAGCGATCTGGCTCAGTTTGCGCAGCAACAAAGCCGCGCCAGCGCCTTCATCCTGTCCATTGACGACGAAGAGTTCACCCCAGGTCCTGAACTGGACCCTGCCGTGTTGAACCTGCGCAAGTTCATTGAAGAGATCCGCTTCAAAAACGCCGACATCCCGATCTACCTGTACGGCGAAACACGCACGTCCGAGCACATCCCCAACGACATCCTGCGCGAGCTGCATGGCTTCATTCACATGTTTGAAGACACGCCCGAGTTCGTGGCACGTCACATCATCCGTGAAGCCAAGAGCTACCTGGACGGCCTGGCGCCTCCGTTCTTCAAGGCTTTGATGGATTACGCCCAGGACGGGTCTTACTCCTGGCACTGCCCAGGTCACTCGGGTGGCGTGGCGTTTTTGAAGAGCCCCGTGGGCCAAATGTTCCACCAGTTTTATGGTGAGAACATGCTGCGCGCTGACGTGTGTAACGCGGTGGAAGAGTTGGGCCAATTGCTGGACCACACTGGCCCGGTTTATGAGTCTGAAAAGAACGCGGCCCGCATCTTCAACGCGGACCACTGCTTCTTCGTCACCAACGGCACGTCTACGTCCAACAAGATGGTGTGGCACCACACTGTGGCCCCCGGCGACATCGTCGTGGTGGACCGCAACTGCCACAAGTCCATCTTGCACAGCATCATCATGACCGGGGCCATCCCCGTGTTCATGACGCCAACCCGTAACCACTACGGCATCATCGGCCCGATTCCCAAGAGTGAGTTCGAGCCAGCGGCCATCCGCAAGAAGATTGCCAACAACCCCTTGCTCAAAGGCGTGGACCCCAAAAAGGCCAAGCCTCGTATCTTGACGCTGACGCAGAGCACCTATGACGGCGTGCTCTACAACACCGAGACCATCAAAGCGACCCTGGACGGCTGGATCGACAACATCCACTTCGACGAAGCCTGGCTGCCTCACGCCGCTTTCCACAAGTTCTATGGCATGTACCACGCCATGGGCAAGGGCCGTCCGCGTCCCAAGCAAGCTGTGGTGTACGCCACGCAGTCCATCCACAAACTGCTGGCCGGTATCTCGCAGGCTTCGCACGTGTTGGTGCAAGACTCGCAAAACGTGCAACTGGACCGTAACCTCTTCAACGAGGCTTACCTGATGCATACCTCCACCAGCCCGCAGTACGCCATCATCGCGTCGTGCGACGTGGCTGCGGCCATGATGGACGCCCCTGGTGGCACCGCGCTGGTCGAAGAAAGCATCAAAGAAGCCTTGGACTTCCGCCGCGCCATGCGCAAGGTGGACAAAGAGTACGGCAAGGACTGGTGGTTCAAGGTCTGGGGCCCGGACAAGATCGCCGCTGACGACATCGGCAAGCCATCTGACTGGGTGCTCAAGGCCAACGAGAAGTGGCACGGCTTTGGCAACCTGGCCGACGGCTTCAACATGCTGGACCCGATCAAGTCCACCATCATCACCCCAGGCCTGGACGTGTCGGGCAAGTTTGCCAAGACCGGTATCCCCGCGTCCATCGTGACCAAGTATCTGGCTGAGCATGGCGTGGTGGTTGAAAAGACCGGCCTGTACAGCTTCTTCATCATGTTCACCATCGGCATCACCAAGGGCCGCTGGAACACCATGTTGACGGCGCTGCAGCAGTTCAAGGACGACTACGACAAGAACGTACCGCTGTGGCGCATGTTGCCGGACTTCTGCAAGAAGTATCCGAAGTACGAACGCATGGGGCTGAAGGACCTGTGCCAAAGCGTGCACGAGGCTTATGCCAAGGGTGACATTGCCCGCTTGACCACGGACGTGTACCTGTCTGGCCTGGAGCCAGCCATGAAGCCGTCAGATGCTTACGCCTGCATTGCCCGCCGTCAGACCGAGCGCGTGGACATTGACGAGCTGGAAGGCCGCATCACGACCGCTTTGTTGACGCCCTACCCACCTGGCATCCCATTGCTGATCCCTGGTGAGCGATTCAACAAGAAGATCGTGGACTTCTTGAAGTTCGCTCGCGACTTCAATGACTCGTTCCCAGGCTTTGCCACAGACGTGCACGGCCTGGTCGCCGAAGACCTGCCAGGCGGTGGCAAACGCTACTACGTGGACTGCGTCAAGAACGAGGCCTGAATCAGGCCATGGCCGGGCTCGGTTTGATCTCGGCCGCAGACTTCTGAACCCGCAATGACAGGCCGCCGCTTTGGCGGCCGTCTTCATTGCCCAAAGGCAATTTGCTGGGCTGTCCTTGACCATCGCGGCAAGGGCGTCGGCGTCGGCGTCGGCGATGTGGGCCTTGTGGCGGTCCAGCGCGTGGCCAGCCATTTCAGCCCATTTGGCGTTACGCCATTTTTTGGCCAAGTTGATCAGCTCCACCACGGTGTGACGCCGCTCGCCAGCCAGGGCGTAGGTCAGGGCGTTTTGCACAGCAGCTTGCGCCTGAGCCATGACGGCCAAGACTTGGTCGTGCTGTTCCATCAACTTGTCGCTGGCGGCAATCAGCAATTGACCTGCGGCTTTGTTGCCGCTGAAGCGCCAGGTCAAAGCCTCAACCCACTCCTTGGCACGAGCGCCCCGGGCCGTTTCAGATGGCATGCGGGCCAGCATTGACAGGATGTTGCAGGCGCCTTCGACATCCAGGTCAGACTCTTCGAGTTGCTTGCCCAGCGTGAACATTTCAGATTTGGCTGCCTCGGTATGCTTGTCAGACAGCATGGCCAGGATCTTGATGATCTCGACCTGGCGCCGAATGCGCGAGTCATCTGGCTTTTTGCCCAGTGTGTGCTCCATCGTGCTC
>JBDKHX010000086.1:0-6162 GCA_039797415.1 Pseudomonadota bacterium
GCGTTCAGCTTGATGAATCCAGCTGCGTCAGCCTGGTTGTAAGCGCCGCCGTCGTCGTCGAAGGTCGAGATCTTGGCGTCAAACAGGCTGTCAGTCTTGGACTCACGGCCCACGACCAGGATGGTGCCCTTGTACAGCTTGAGCTTGACGGTACCGTTGACGGTTTCCTGGCTCTTGTCGATCAGGCCTTGCAGCAACTCGCGCTCTGGGCTGAACCAGTAGCCGTTGTAGATCATGCGGGCGTAACGCGGCATCAGGTCATCCTTCAGCGCCAGGACTTCGCGGTCCAGGGTGATGGATTCGATGGCGCGGTGACCCGACAACAAGATGGTGCCGCCAGGGGTTTCGTAGCAACCGCGGCTCTTCATGCCGACGTAACGGTTTTCGACCTTGTCCAGACGGCCGATGCCGTGCTTGCCGCCGATTTCGTTCAGCTTGGTCAGCACGGTCGCAGGCGACATCTTCACGCCGTCGATGGCGACCACGTCACCCTTGGCGTAGGTCAGTTCGATGATTTGTGGCTTGTTCGGTGCCTTTTCAGGGGACACGGTCAGGCGCCACATATTGGCTTCTGGCTCGAAGTTTGGATCTTCCAGGACGCCGCCTTCATAGCTGATGTGCAGCAAGTTGGCGTCCATCGAGTAAGGGGCGCCGCCCTTGCGCTTCTTGAAGTCAACCGGGATGCCGTGCTTGTCAGCGTAGGCCAGCAGCTTTTCACGCGACAGCAGATCCCACTCACGCCACGGTGCAATCACCTTCACACCTGGCAGCAAAGCGTAGGCGCCCAGCTCGAAACGAACCTGGTCGTTGCCCTTGCCGGTGGCGCCGTGAGAGATGGCGTCGCCCTTGGTCTTCTTGGCGATTTCGATCAGGCGCTTGGCGATCAGAGGGCGAGCAATCGAAGTGCCCAGCAGGTATTCGCCTTCGTACAGTGCGTTGGCACGGAACATCGGGAACACGAAGTCGCGCACGAATTCTTCACGCAGGTCTTCAATGAAGATGTTTTCGGGCTTGATGCCCATCTTCAGCGCCTTGGCGCGTGCGGGTTCGATCTCTTCACCTTGGCCGATGTCGGCGGTGAAGGTGACGACTTCGCAGTTGTACTCGTCTTGCAACCACTTCAGGATGATCGAAGTGTCCAAACCACCCGAGTAGGCCAGAACAACTTTCTTGACTTTTTGACCGGCAGCAGCGGGAGCAGGGGCTGCCACGGGAGCGGCCACAGGCTTGGTCGCCTTGGCTGCCTTGACTGCCTTGGACTGGGCGGACTTGGTAGTTTTGGACATGGTTGTGTCAAATAAGGATGAGACGAAACCGAGGATTTTAATCTGGGTATCCCCTAGGTGGATGCAATCGATTCACTCAACTTTACGAAAGATCGCAATTCAGGCTGTCAGCGGCCTCAGATTCCGGCGCGTTGAGGTCTCAGGCGCCCCATTCAGCGCCCCGCAAGGAGACTTTCATGATTCGCACTGGTTTGACTCGAACTGCCTCTGTTCTGGCTCTGGGCTCCCTGACCTTGGTCACCGCCGCTTGCGCCGGCCCACGAGTCGGTGACGTCATCGGCAACCCCAGCTCGTCCACCATGACCATTCAGGCCCGTGTGGTTTCCTCCACGCCGGTGGTGGCCCAAGTGGCTGTGCCGCGCCAGGTTTGTTACGACGAGTTGCGTCAAGAACCGGCTCGGTCGTCCGGGGCGGGTGCCGTCATGGGCGCCATCGCGGGTGGTGCCATGGGCAATGCCGTGGGCAAGGGCACAGGGCGTGCGGTCGCAACAGGCCTGGGGGTCATTTTGGGCGCAGCCATGGGTGACCGCATTGAAGGCGAAGGCCGCCCCGGCGTGATGCGCACCGCACAACGTTGCGAGCAACAAAACACTTATCAAAACCAGGTGGTGTCCTACAACGTGGTCTATGAGTACGGCGGCCAACGTTACAGCACACAGATGCAACGTGAGCCAGGCGCGACCATTCCAGTCACGGTGACCGTCAACCCAGGTGAACCAAGCCGTTACTACAACGATGCACCGCAGCCTTATTCGTACTACCAACCCAGCCAGCCCGTTGTCACGCGCTACGTGGTGCAACCGGTCGCCCCAGTCACCCAAGTGGTGTACCGACCCGGCGTGATCGTGGGCGACTGGGATCGACACGATAGCCACCGTCACGGCCACCATCACCGCGATCGCGATGACCGTTGGGATGACCACGACAACGACCGCCGAGGTGATCGCCATGACGGTTGGCGTGATGACGGTCGCGCCACCTTCGTCGGCCGTCGTTGATTCGATCAAAACAGCCCCACTACCTGGGGCTGTTTTCGTTTTTAAGCTGCACGGCTTTCCCTCACAGTCACGGAACAAAAGTCCACCTGACAGGGAATGAGTGCATGGAGCACGCTGATTTCATCCATTTTGTGCGCTTGAGCGAATACGCTTGCGCAGCACAGCCCAAGACGTATCGACGCAATGTGGCCCTGTTTGCCGCACTGGGTTATGCCTGGATTGTCGGCTGCCTGCTGGTGGCCATGGCTTTGTTGGCTTGGGTGGTACCCCGCTTGATTCAAGGCCACGTTCGCTACACCACATTGGCGGTGTTGGTGGGCGCCATCGGCTTGGCCTGGAGTAGCCTGCGAGCCTTGTTTGTTCGCATCCAGGCAGACCCTGAAGGGGTCAAGATCACAGCAGATCAAGCACCCGATTTGTTCAAGGCCTTGAATCGCATTCAACGCAAAGTCAAAGGTCCCAAGCTCGATGAGATCTACATCGACAGCAACTTCAACGCCAGCATCACGCAATTACCCAAGTTCGGTTTACTGGGGGGATCAGTCAACCGCTTGCACCTGGGCCTGCCACTGGTGATGGCGCTAGACGTGCCGCGCCTGCTAGCTGTGTTGGCCCATGAATACGGCCATTTGCGCGGTGGCCATGGCCGGTTTGCAGCTTGGATCTACCGCACGCGCTTGAGTTGGGCCCAACTGAACGACAGCCTGGCTGACGACAGCATTGCCAACGTGGCCACTCAGTTCTTTTTGAATTGGTATGTGCCCCGCTTTGTAGCCAAAACCTTTGCCTTGGCTCGACAAGATGAGTACGAGGCCGACCGGATTGCGGCCAAGCTGTATGGCGCTGATGCCATCAGCAGTGCTTTGGTTGAAATCGACGTGAAAGGCAGCTGGCTGCACGCCGATTTTTGGCCAACACACTGGCAAACCGCAGCCCAACATGCCACCCCATTGGGCCCGTTCAAGGCCATGCGCCACCTGTTGATCCAGGCACCGGACAACGCGTTTGCACAAGACATGCTCAAACAAGCGTTGAAACGTTTGAGCCAGGTCGATGACACCCACCCCGTGATGAAAGAGCGGATTGAGGCCTTGAGCCGCAAGCCCGCACTACCGGATTGGTCAACGCATGGCGCCGTGATTTTGTTGGGCCAACAGCTGGAGCCCTTGATCACGCACTTTGACAAGCAATGGTGCAGAGACAACGCCAATGACTGGAAAGCGCACCATGCCCGCATGGCCAAACTGGCAGAGCGCGTGCAACAGTGGCAAGCCCGTGCAGATTCATTGAATGCGGACGAACTGGTGCAATGGGCTTATGCCCAACGCAGGCTGGATCGAAAAGTGGACGTACAGGGGCTGTTTGAACAGGCGCTGGCTCACACGTCATCCAACCCAGCCGCAATGCAAGGACTGATCTGGAGCCTGCCGAACTCGGATCGCCCACGCAAATTGAACCTGCTTGAACAGTTGTGGCAAGCCAGTGACAACCATCACCAGTGGGCTGCGCGTTACGCCATTGGCGAGCTGGAAGCCCAGCAAGCATTGGACGGGCAACTGCCGCCGGCCTTGAAGTTGTGGCGCCAACGTCTGAAAGACACCCAAGCCAAAGAAGGCCAAGTGTGGGAGGAGTTAACCACACCGCCGTGGTTCAGCAACACATCCCGACACGACTTGAACGACACAGAACTGGAACAGGTACGCGAAGGTTTACTGGCCCAATCGGGCATTGCGCGGGCCTGGTTGGTTCGCAAGCGTGCCTCATCTTGGTCGCAGCGCCGCGCCTACCTGCTGTTTGTGGAACTGCCCAAGCTGAACGATGCGCAGCGCTATGCGCTTTGCCGTTCGCTGGAGCAACAACTGAACCTACCCGGCCCTGTTTTGGTCTTGTGGGCAGGACATGATCCCACCCTGCAAGACATCCAGCGGTCTGCCAACGAGCCCATTCACACGGGCCGCACTTGAGTTTTAGCCTTCGCCGTAAACCAGTTGCGGCTTGGCTTCCGGCATCAATTCCTTGAAGCGAGCCAAGGCCTCATCGCTGGGGTAGATCAAGGCTGAATCGCCCAGATCCAACTCACCTCGGGCGGCCAGGTCGGATGTGTGGCGCTCCACCACCACCCTGATCGGCAAGCCCTGTTTGGTGTCTGGCAGATCAGGCTGGGGGGCCGCAATCACCTTGGCTGGGAACTCGCGCAACACATCGGCCACGGGTAACTTCACGCCCGTTGCCGTGACACGCACAAAGCGGGCATAACGGCAACGCGCCGTACCCAGGCTGAAGATTTGCTGCACATTCAAACGCAAACCACCTGAGAAGCGGTCCGTCTGCACCTTGCCTTGGATGATGACAAGCTCGTCGTCCTTGAGCAGGTCCTTGTTCGCATCCAGCGTGTCCTGATTGGCCACGGCCTCGATGACATCACTCTTGTCATCGAGCTTGAAGATGCCCACCCGACCACGCGTGCCGTTGATGACGCGCAACTCACTGATGATGCCTGCCACCACTTGCGGATCACGGCTGTCTTTGAGATCACCGATGCGTTGCTTGGCAAAACGGCGCACTTCAGATTCGGCCTCGTCAAACAAGTGGCCAGACAGATAAAAGCCAATCGCGGTCTTTTCGAGCGACAGGCGTTCCTTCAAGGTCCACGGTTCGGTGAGGACCAGTTCTGGCTCATTGGTGGACGCAGCATGGCTGTCACCAAAGTCGAACAAGCCGCCTTGGTCGGCGTTGGCAGACAAGGTGTCGGCGTATTCAAACGCCAAGCCCACACTGGCCAGCAAACCAGCGCGATGAGGCTCCAGCGAGTCAAACGCGCCCGCTTTGATCAAGGCTTCGACCACGCGCTTGTTGACCTGCTTGCGGTCCACGCGTGAGCAGAAGTCAAAGAAGCTCTTGAAGGGGCCGTTCTCTTTGCGTTCACGCACCAGCGCTTCAATCGCACCTTGGCCTGTGCCCTTGACCGCACCCAGCGCATAACAAATGGCCCGGTCACCCGTGGGCACAAAGCGCCACTCGCCCTGGTTCACATCGGGCGGCGAAAACGTGATGCCAAAGTTCTGCGTCGCATCGTCATGGAAGATCTTGAGCTTGTCCGTGTCGTCACTCGACACGCTCATGTTCCCTGAGAAGAATTCGGACGGGTAATGCGCCTTCAGCCAGGCCGTGTGATACGCCAACAAGGCATACGCAGCCGCGTGCGACTTGTTGAAGCCGTAGCCCGCGAACTTCTCCATCACGTCGAAGATTTCGTCGGCCAATTTCTGGCTGATGTCATTCTTGGCCGCACCGGCAGCGAAGATGCCGCGGTGCTCGGCCATCTCTTCGGCCTTCTTCTTACCCATCGCGCGGCGCAACATGTCCGCGCCACCCAGTGAGTAGCCGCCGACCTTCTGCGCTACCTGCATCACCTGCTCTTGGTAGACCATGATGCCGTAGGTCTCTTTGAGCACGGACTCCATCAGAGGGTGCGGATAGTCCACCTCTTCGCGGCCATGCTTACGCGCACAGAACGAAGGGATCAGGTCCATTGGACCGGGTCGATACAGCGCCACCAGCGCAATGATGTCCTCGAAGACGCTGGGCTTGGCGTCTCGCAGCATGCCCTGCATCCCGCGGGATTCAAGCTGGAACACGGCCACCGTTTTGCCTTCAGACAGCAGCCGGTATGAGGCCGCATCGTCCAGCGGGATCTTGGCAAAGTCAAAGTCCTTCTGATCCGGGTGGCGGGCAATGATGTAGTCCTTGGCCAACTCCAGAATCGTCAGCGTGGCCAAGCCCAAAAAGTCGAACTTCACCAGACCGATGGCTTCGACATCGTCCTTGTCGTACTGGCTCACCGCGCTGTCGCTACCAGGCTGCATGTACAGCGGGCA
>JBDKHX010000087.1:0-6139 GCA_039797415.1 Pseudomonadota bacterium
TCATCAGCTTCCATGCCAAGCGGGCACGTGGCCTGATGGCTCGTCACGCCATTTTGAGTCGGGCGACCAAATTGTCTGATTTGACCGGTTTTGACGCCGAAGGTTATGCCTACGACGCAGCTGCATCTGAGCCTGACCGACTGGTGTTCAGGCGCCGTTTGGCCGATTGATTTTTTGAGGACGCAAAATGTCTGGAACCCAGCAAATCACACCTGAACTGCGCCAATGGATTGTGGATCAAGCTGCAGCTGGGCACAGCGTGCCTTCGGTGCTGGACGCGATGAAGGCCAGTGGGTGGGATGAGTTGGTGGCCATTCAAGCCGTCGAGGAAATTTTGGCCAGCGAAGTGGCCCGACGTCATTTATCTGGCAAGCCTGTCCCGGAGATCGTGGGCGAGCCAGATGCCTCGCGTCTCTGGGTGCATGACAAATGGGTCAAGGTCTTGCTGCGTTTGCAACGCCCTCGGGTCGTGGCCTTGGGTGAGTTCTTGTCACCAGACGAGTGCGAAGCCTTACGAGCTGACGCGAACAGCCGACTGGCTCGGTCTGAGACCGTTGAAACCCGCAGTGGTGGCAGCGAAGTGAACGTGGCCCGAACCAGTCAAGGTATGTTCTTTCAAAGAGGCGAGACCGATTTGTGTCAACGCATTGAAGCGCGCATTGCGGCACTGGTGAATTGGCCAGTTGAAAACGGTGAGGGCATTCAGGTGCTACGTTACTCGCCTGGTGCAGAGTACAAACCGCATTACGACTATTTCGACCCATCACAGCCAGGTACCGCGGCGATTCTCAAACGGGGCGGGCAGCGCGTTGGCACGGTGGTGATGTACCTCAATACGCCTGAGCAGGGCGGCGCCACGATTTTTCCGGATGTGGGGCTGGATGTGCATGCCATTGAAGGCAATGCAGTGTTCTTTGCATACGGCCTGCCAGATCCCTCATCGCTGACCTTGCATGGCGGCGCGCCGGTCGTTCAGGGTGAGAAATGGGTCGCCACCAAATGGATGCGCGAAAGCAAATTTGAATGACACCGAAAACTTGGGGCTGCGTTGTCAACCAACTGCTGCAGCTTCTCGTTGAGTCTCTACAGGCTGCATGATTCGTAGCCTGATCTCTCTCACCTGTTATTCATTCTTTGGAGCCATTTCCATGAAAAAGCTGATTGCTGCCCTGGTTGCCTCGATGTTCGCTGTTGGTGCTTTTGCTGCTGAAGCTGCTGCGCCTGCCGCTGATGCGTCAGCGGCCTCTGCCCCTGCTGCCAAGAAGCAAGCCAAGAAGATTCACAAGGCCAAGAAGGTTGAAGTCGCTGCGTCTGCTGCTTCGAAGTAATCTTGCCTTTGGCGAGGGGCTAGCGGCTCGTACGCTGCCCACAAAAAACCCGGCTTCAAGGCCGGGTTTTTTATTGCTTAGCGAGTGCGGGCCCGCGGTGGGTTGGCACCACCATGGCCGCCTGAGCCGCCGCCGGGGCCTCGTGAGCCTGCAGGGCTGCCAGGACGGCCCGAAGCAGCACCAGCACGGCGACCGCCACCGTTGGCATTTTGACCCCCTGCGCCATTGCCCGATTGAGGCTTGCGAGGCGCGGCATGACCACGGTTGTTGCCGGATGCGCCACCGCCGTTGTTGCGAGCGCCACCGCCGCCGCCACCACTGCGGCTGCCTGGCGCACCATGCAACACGCGTCGGCCCAATTGAATAGGCTCGGCTTTAGCGTGTGGATCAGGCTCGTAGCCGGCAATGACCTCACGGGGGATGCTGCGCTTGATCAGCTTTTCGATGTCGGCCAGGAAGCCTTCTTCATCGACGCACACCAAGGACACGGCTTCGCCTTCAGCGCCTGCGCGGCCAGTGCGGCCGATGCGGTGCACGTAGTCTTCAGGCACGTTGGGCAGCTCGTAGTTCACCACATGGGGCAACTGATCGATGTCGATGCCGCGTGCAGCAATGTCCGTGGCGACCAGCACTTGCAGGTCGCCTGATTTGAACTCGGCCAAGGCCTTGGTGCGGGCGCTCTGGCTCTTGTTGCCGTGAATGGCCATGGCCGTCACGTCTTGCTTGTTCAGGAACTCAACCAGGCGGTTGGCGCCATGCTTCATGCGCGTGAACACCAGCACTTGATGCCAGTCGTTGGACTTGATCAGGTGTGTCAGCAGTTCTTTCTTGCGGTCACGATCAACCGGGAAGACCTTCTGGCCGATGGTGTCAGCGGTGGCGTTGCGGCGCGCCACTTCAATGACTTGGGGCTTGTTGAGCAGACGCTCGGCCAAGGCTTTGATCTCGTCAGAGAAGGTAGCCGAGAACAGCAAGCTTTGTTTTTTGGGCGGCAAGATGGCCAGCACGCGGCGGATGTCATGGATAAAACCCATGTCCAGCATGCGGTCAGCTTCGTCCAGCACAAAGTACTCGACCTGAGACAGGTCAACGGTGCCTTGCTGATGGTGATCCAACAGACGACCCGGCGTTGCGACCAGGATGTCGACACCACGACGCAAAGCATCGATTTGCGGGTTCATGCCCACGCCACCAAAAATCACCATGGACTTGATGGGCAGGTATTTGCCGTAAACGCGCACGCTTTCTTCGACCTGCGCGGCCAATTCACGGGTGGGCGTCAGGATCAGGGCGCGAACGGGGCGTTTGCCGGGTGCGGGCGTTTGACCAAGTTGAACGGCCAGTTTGTGCAGCAGGGGCAAGGTGAAACCGGCTGTTTTGCCCGTTCCTGTTTGGGCGCCTGCCAATAAATCGCCACCATTTAATACAGCCGGGATGGCTTGGGATTGAATGGGGGTGGGAGCTGTGTAACCGGTTTCTTGAACGGCTTTCAGCAGGGGTTGAATCAACCCCAAACTTTCAAACGACATATAACTGCTGGCCCAATGTGGGTTGTACTGCGACTGCTCTCATCCGTCCGGGCCTGGAGGGGATGGGTCAACCGATGTGGGTTGGTTAGCCGTTCGACGCATGACAAGACGTTGGGGCCACCGAGCTGACATAGTTTTGAGGTACGTCAGTCCCGAATTGTAGGTGGTACTACGCGTATCTCCTAGCATTTCGTTGGGTATTGCACGGCACATATTAGGGGGTAAGTGTTTTTTTTGTATCCGAGTTTGTTTAAACAGTCATTTGGCCGTCAGATCGGACGCCGCTGAGCCCCTTAGAATCCGAGCAATGAGTTCAATGGTTCTTGCTCGCAAATATCGGCCTCGCGGATTCGACAGCATGGTCGGCCAGGGACACGTCGTCCAGGCTTTGACCAACGCGTTGATCCAGCAGCGTCTGCACCACGCTTACTTGTTCACCGGCACGCGCGGTGTGGGTAAGACCACGGTCTCGCGCATCCTGGCCAAGTCGCTCAATTGTGTCGGTCCTGATGGGCAAGGCACGATCACGCCGCATCCTTGCGGGCAATGTCAACCTTGTCGAGACATCGACTCTGGTCGTTTTGTCGACTACGTCGAGCTGGATGCCGCATCCAACCGCGGTGTCGATGAGATCTCGCAGTTGCTGGAACAAGCGGTTTACAAGCCAGTGGTGGGGCGCTTCAAGGTCTACATGATCGACGAAGTGCACATGCTGTCGAACACGGCGTTCAACGCCATGCTCAAGACGCTGGAAGAACCCCCAGATTATTTGAAGTTCGTACTGGCTACGACAGACCCACAAAAAGTGCCAGTCACTGTGTTGTCGCGTTGCTTGCAGTTCAACTTGCGCCCGATGGCTGCGCAAACGGTGTACGAGCACTTGCAGCATGTTCTGCAAGAAGAGCAAATCGAGTTTGATCTGGGTGCCTTGCGCCTGTTGTCACGTGCTGCACGCGGGTCCATGCGCGATGCCATGTCCTTGTCTGACCAGGCCATTGCCTTTGGCGGTGGCCGTCTGGAAGAAGGCCCCGTGCGCCAGATGCTGGGCTCGGTAGACCGCCAGCACGTGCAGCGCATCATCGAGGCTGTTGCGGCTGCTGATGGTGCAGGCCTGGTTGCAGCGGTGGATGCCCTGCGTCAGTTGGGGTTGTCTGCGTCTGGCACTTTGGAAGAATTGGCCACAGCCTTGCAACGCATGGCCGTGATTCAAGCCGTGCCTACAGTGACCGATCCGGATGATCCGGATTCGGCCACGTGGCAGGCCTTGGCACCCTTGTTGCAACCTGATGAGACGCAGCTGTTTTACAGCCTGTGTCTGCAAGGGCGAGCTGAACTGAGCCTGGCGCCAGACGAGTACAGCGGTTTATTGATGTTGCTCTTGCGCTTGCTGGCTTTCAAACCCGGTGGGCAGGAGGGGCTGAGCCGCCCAAAAGCTGAGGGCTCGGCCCAGCCTCAGCGCTTGGTCGAGCCAGTTGTTTCACAAACCAAGCCTGTGGCGCCTAGTCTGCCAGTTGCCACACCGCAGCGACCTGCTGGCGTGACTGCGCCTGCAACGGTGGTGCCTGCCGCTGTCGCTCAACCAGCGCCGAGCACGGCTCGCGCAGAGGCGACCGCGGCCCCAACACGTACGTCGACTCCGCCATGGGAACATGCGCCCGCCGGTGAGCCGGATGCGGGTGAGCCCATGCCATCGGGGGGTGGCATGGCAGCAGATGATGCCGAGCCAGCTTACTTGCGCGACATGCCTGCGTTTGACGAGGCGCCTGCGGTGGTTGAACCGGAGTTTGCGCCAGCACCTGCCCCTACGGTGAGCTTGCCCTCTGCGCCAGACCCACTGTCAGACCGGTGGGCCGCATTGGTGGCCCAATTGGTGGCCAAGGGCAGCATCGTGGCCTTGGTGCGAGAGTTGGCCATGCAGGCACAATGCGTCAGCCAAAAGGAAGAGGGTGGTGTAAGCCACTGGACCTTGAAGGTCGAGCGCGAAAGCCTGCGTACAGACATGCAACGCGAACGCTTGACGCAGGCCATGTCCGCCTTGCTGGATCAAACTGTGGCGGTTGAGCTGATTGCTGGCGTGGCCAGCAACACCCCCGCACAGCGAGATCAAGCTGCGCGTGAAGCCCGCCAACGTCAAGCAGAACACATCATCACGACCGACCCATTGGTGACGTCGTTGTTGAACCAATATCCTGGCGCACGCATCGTGGCCGGGTCGATCCGACCGCTGTGATCACAGCGGCGACAATCACATCTCATTGCTCGTATTGAAAGGATTCATATGATGAAGGGTCAACTGGCTGGCTTGATGAAACAAGCTCAGCAGATGCAAGACAACCTCAAGCGCGCTCAAGAAGAGTTGGGCAACATCGAAGTCGAAGGCCAATCTGGCGCTGGCTTGGTCAAAGTGCTGATGACTTGCAAGAACGACGTCAAGCGCGTCACGATCGACCCCAGCTTGCTGGCTGATGACAAAGACATGCTGGAAGACTTGGTCGCTGCCGCATTCAATGACGCAGTGCGCCGCGCTGAAGCCACATCGCAAGAAAAGATGGGCAAGCTGACCGCTGGCCTGCCATTGCCACCCGGCATGAAGTTCCCTTTCTGATTCGCTGCGCTTGAGTTCGCACATGGCCGATCCCTTGTTGGATGGCTTGATCGACGCCCTTCGGTGTTTGCCGGGGGTGGGTCAGAAGTCTGCCCAGCGTATGGCGTTTCATCTGCTGCAGCACGATCGTGCCGGGGCACTGAAGCTGTCTGAGGCTTTGCATCAAGCGGTCGAGGATGTGGGGCACTGCGAGCGGTGTCACACATTCAGCCGTCAAACAATCTGCCCGGTCTGCCTCGATCCTGATCGAGATCCACACTTGCTGTGTGTGGTTGAAACACCCGCAGACCAGGCCGCGCTGGAACGCACCGGCAGCTACAAGGGGCAGTACTTTGTGCTCATGGGGCGCTTGAGCCCCTTGGATGGCATTGGCGTGCGAGACATCGGTGTGTCTGCTTTGCTCAGCCGTGTCTCAGATGGTTTGATCGAAGAGGTCATCCTGGCGACCAACTTCACGGCTGAGGGCGAGGCAACGGCACACGTTTTGAGCGAACAGCTCAAGGCTCGTGGCATCAAAGTGACCCGACTTGCGCGTGGGGTGCCTGTTGGTAGTGAGCTAGAGTACGTGGACTTGGGTACCATTGCCCATGCGTTCATGGATAGACGCTGATCATCAATATGAGCCCTCAGAGGCCGAGGAGACAATGACATGACGATTGCCAACTGGTGTGTGGTGG
>JBDKHX010000088.1:0-9921 GCA_039797415.1 Pseudomonadota bacterium
CCACCCATGAGTCGAGCCAATTGGCGGCTGATGGTCAAGCCCAGGCCGGTTCCACCAAACTGGCGTGTGGTTGATGTGTCTGCTTGTTCAAACGGGCTGAAGACTCTCGACAGCATGGGTGGTGTCATCCCAATGCCTGTATCTGAAACAACAAACTGCAACTGGGTGTCGTTGTGCCCGATCGTCAACGAAACTTCACCTTTGTCGGTGAATTTGACCGCATTGCTCAGCAAATTGATCAGGACTTGTTTGATGCGCAAGCTGTCGCCCATCACCCAATTCGGTACGCCTTTGTTATTCAGGTTCAGCGCCAAACCCTTGCTTTGAGCCCTGTCAGTCAGCACGCTCATGGCTTCTTCTGCCACTTGAGCGGGGTTGAGGCTGTGGGCCTCAATGTTGAGTTTGCCTGCGTCGATTTTCGAGAAGTCCAAGATGTCATTGACCACACCAAGCAGATGTTGACCTGATTTCGTGATCTTCTTGAACATCTCATGAGCGGCTGGGTTGCCCACGTGATCCCTGGCTCCGATGTGTGCCAAGCCCAGAACACCATTGAGCGGCGTGCGGATTTCATGGCTCATGTTGGCCAAAAATTCAGCTTTGATTTTGGCTAGTCGTTCGGCTTCAGATGTGGCTTTTTGCAGGTCACGTTGCAGTGCTTTGATGTCTGAAATGTCCGTGGCCAATGTCAACAGCGCTTGCGGTTTGCTGTTCTCGCCCATTAAGGGTACTTTGGTGACGAGGTAGTCCCGCAATTCGCCTGAAGGTGTTGGAATATCTTGCTCGCTGCGCTTGCTGGCCATGTCTTCCAGCACTGCGGCGTCGTCATTGGCAATCGCAAAGGCGGTTGAAAAATCAAAAATCTCCGCATCGGCGTGATCAATGACCTCTTCCTTGCTTTTGCCAGTCTGGTTCAGAAAGACCTGGTTGCACATGCGGTAGCTGCCATCAATGTTTTTGATGCTCAAGGCCACGGGCAGGGCATCGATGATGGCGTTCAACTGACGTTGTTGTTCGACCAGCTCTTGCGTGCGTTCACGCACTTTCTCTTCCAGGCGGAACTGTTCATCAATCAAGGCTTGATGAACCATGATCTGTGCCGTGATGTTTTCTGCAAACGCGGCCACATAGCGCGTGCCCTCCAGCGTCAAGACATCCAGCTTGACGGACCACCACAACTCCTGTCCTGTCTTGTCACTTGATTTCCATTGTTGTTCAAAGGGGCCCAATTGATCGACCCGCTTGATGGCACGCATCATGTCGTTACGTGAGTATGGCTCGCCCGAGCAGATGGCATTGGTTTCCAGGTCGATGAGGCTCTCAGCCTGATGCACCTTCATGGCATGCTGGTTGGCGTAAAACAACCGTCCGTCCTCAATGTTGAAAATGAGGATGGCAACCGGCGTGTTGTTGAGCAGTGTGGTCAAGCGCCTTTCGCTGTCGATCAGCTTGGCTTCGGTCGCTTGCTGGTGGTTGACCTTGTCGAGCAGCGCTTGTTTGGCATTGTCCAGATTGCTCACCGCTTGCCAGAACATTTTGCTGAATTGGTGAATCGTGAACCCTGCGATGGTGAACACAGCGACATATGGAACCGCATATGTAATGGGGGGTGGGATGTTTTGAGCGTTCAAGCCACTGATCCAACCCAAATGCTGCGCCAAAGTTAGCCCAATGATGCTGAACATGGCGCAACTGGTTGCGGTGATGCCTGCTCTGGGGCCAATCGTGAAGCCAGCGATGATCAACAGTGCCAGCGTGACAGAGTTGCTGGGTGAGGAAATGCCCGTGCCTGCTTTGATGGACAAAGCTGTTGCCGCCACAAAAGTGAACGTGCTGAACAGGGCAATCGCCGCTTTAGGGCCCCATTTTTTTTGCGCCAACAGGGCAATCAATGCAACCAATGAAATCGTCGAACCCGTTGTGATTCGGCTGGATCTCAAAGGATTGCTGGGATCGACAGAGATCAGTAAAGACAGAACCAGCAAAAGGCCACTGGCTAGCGACAGGCCTAATGTGATGGTGACCGTCTTGCGGGCTGCGCGGTCAATGCGCTGCTTGACGCTTTGCAGCGACTCCAACTCTGTTTGCAATGCAGCCCCCCGATATCATGTCAGGCTGTGTCAGGGGAGCCTGATTCCCCAGCCATGAGATCGGCCGGGAATCTTGAAAGTTGAGCGGTGTCTGCTCAATCCAGACTGATTTAGCGCAATTGCAACTCGTCTGCGCCGTAGACCACGTTCAAGGGCTCGATCACCACTTGCTTGGGGCCATCCTCGACACGGCCTGCAACCAGGGCAGGGATGCCCAGGCTTTGCGACACTTCGACCACGCGTTGAGCGTGCTCAGGTGCCACGTACAGGGCAAAGCCGGCGCCCATGTTCAGGGTGCCGTAGGCCTCATGGTCGTCCAATTGGCATTCCTTCTGCATGAAGGCCAGCACGGGCGTCTTCTCAGGCAGGGCGGTGATGCGGTAAGTCAACTGCTTGGGGTGACGCAACAACTTGCGCCAGCCGTGGCCGGTCACGTTGGCGCAGTAATGCGCCACGATGCCTTCTTTGGCCAAAGCTTCTGTGACAGGCGAGTACAGGGTGGTGGGGGCCAGCAAGGCTTCACCGTAAGTTTGGCCATTGCCGATGTCGGTCAGATAACCCTTTGGCAGACGCTCAGCCAACTTGCGGGCCAAGGACAGGCCGTTGGCGTGGATGCCGCTGGATGCCAGCAACACAATCGCGTCACCTGCGCCCAGCTTGTCGCCCACCGACAGGCGGCTCTTGGGGCTGATGATGCCTGTGCACGATGCTGCCAAGTCCACGCGACCATCAGCCACGATGCCGGCCAAGGCAGGCGTCTCGCCGCCGCCCCAAGATACTTGGCAGGTGTCGCAGGCCTTTTTCCAGCCGGCCACCAGGGCGTTGGCGCGGATCTTGTCGCCAAACCAGTCAGAGCCACCAGCGGCCCAATAAGCTTGCACCACCAATGGTGTGGCGCCGACGGTGATCAAGTCGTTCACTGCCATGGCAATGGTGTCTTGGGCAATGCCGTCGTAATAGCTCTTGCCAGTCAGCTTGGCCATGTCGTCGGCCACCAAAGTCTTGGTGCCCAGACATTCCACGATGGACGCCAAGTAAAACGGGCCCACATCGGCCACATAGGCCGACTCGCCGCGTGAAGCGGGCATTTCCGAGAAGCCGTGGGCGGCCAAATTGGCGCCAGTTTCAGCTGCAGCGCGCTGGGCGGCCACCTTCAACGGATCGATCAAGTCGTAATTGACACCGGCTTGGTCGTAGGTCAGGGGCGTGTTCGCGTTGGCGTCGGTCATGGCTGATGGCTGCTCGTTGCGGCTGATGAAAAGACGGATAGGCCTGAAAGAGCCTAGGGTAATCCGCCATTATCGACGATGCCAGCCCTTTTGTGGGGCCCGCCTTGGCCCGTTGTGCTCATTGGCTCAGCTTCAGGCCCTCTTCGACTTGGTACTCAAAGTAGCGTTGGCCTGAAAAGGCAATCGTGGCCATCAGCACGGTGGCGCCAAGCATCAGGGCCAAAATGACGCCAATCACGGCAGCCCACCCGCTGGCCGGCACAGGGTCTGCATATCCGGCCGTGGGGTTGAAGCGAGCGTGCCATTTGTCGTCAGGGGTCAGTCCGTAAACAATGGCGTGCAGCATGGTGAACGCAACGATGAAACCCAAAATCGGGATCAGCACCCAGGACAGTTGGTCATCTTGTCCCAGTTCCAGCGCCCGGTTGACGCCCCACAGCCCAACCAGGGTCGGTACAGCGTGCAGCCAACCCCAGATGTCTGCCAACCCGTACAAATAAAAGCGGTGCAGGCCCACCGGTCCGCCCAACAAGGCGGCCCAGGTGGCGATGGTTTTGGATTTATAGGAGGGAAACATGCTGGGGGGTAGCGCAAAACGGATGTCAGGCACTATAATCGCCGGTTTACTGGCTTGAGTTGCGTGGTTTTCCCTCGCAGCGCGTATCTAAACGGGTCAGTTGAAAACGGAAGGCAGCGCCTTTGATGGTGCTGTTGACTAGGTGGTCTGTCCTCGAGTGTCTCCCAGGATCGTCTGCCGCCCAATTTATCGAAGGACACATCATGGTCGTGATTCGACTTGCTCGCGGTGGCTCTAAGAAGCGCCCTTTCTTCAACATCGTTGCTGCTGATTCGCGCAACCCTCGTGACGGCCGTTTCCTGGAGCGCGTGGGTTTCTACAACCCAATGGCTTCCGGTAACGCTGAAGGCCTGCGCCTGTCGCTGGACCGTCTGGAGTACTGGGTCAACAACGGCGCTCAGCCTTCTGACACCGTGACTCGTCTGGTTTTGCAAGCCAAGGCTAAGGCAGCTGCTGCCTGATATGACTGATCGCGTTTCGGCTTCGCCGTTGGTTCTGGAAGACGGAGTTGTCTGGCCAGAAGATGCCATCGAAGTCGGACGCATCGTCGATGCCTGGGGTATCAAAGGCGGGATCAAGGTCCTGCCTTTTT
This sequence comes from Pseudomonadota bacterium, assembly GCA_039797415.1. Lineage (GTDB taxonomy): Bacteria > Pseudomonadota > Gammaproteobacteria > Burkholderiales > Burkholderiaceae_C > Aquabacterium. Next base: position 4,489 of record JBDKHX010000088.1, read on the forward strand.
CATCTGATCCCCAGGCTCTTTTTTGCACCAAAAAATGGTTTATCCAGCCTGCGTTAGTGCAGGGCGGTGCCATTGCCAAGCCTGCTGCGTCCAGCAAGGCGGGGCCATCTTCCGTTTCTTCTGAATCTGGTGCTGCACCCGTGCCCCGTTTGAGCAAGCCGCGTTTGCTGCGCGTCAAACAGGCCAAAGAGCAAGGTGACGTGATCGTTGCCACGGTCGATGATGTGCAAGACCGAAACGGTGCTGAATCCCTCAAGGGCGCCCGTGTATTCGTGTCCCGGTCGGCGTTCCCAACGCCTGACAACGATGAGTTTTATTGGGTTGATCTGATGGGCCTGACTGTGGTCAACCGTCAAGATGAGGTGCTGGGCGAAGTCGTGGACTTGCTCGATACCGGCCCGACCAGTGTGTTGCGCCTCAAGGCTGCCGACGACACTGAACGTTTGATCCCCTTCGTGTCTGCCTATATCGATTCTGTCAGCCTGGCTGACAAACGCATCGTGGCCGATTGGGGTCTGGATTACTGAGCGGGCGCCTGTCGTGTCCGTTCGTTTCGACGTCATCACCCTCTTTCCTGAGTTGTTCGCCCCGTTTCAAACGGTGGGTGTGACGCGTCGCGCGTTTGAATCCAAAGCGGTGGACGTGCGTCTGTGGCAGTTGCGAGATCATGCCGAGGGTGTTTACCGTCGTGTTGATGATCGCCCCTTTGGTGGTGGGCCGGGCATGGTCATGTTGGTTGAGCCTTTGGTGCGCGCATTGCAGGCGATTCGCCGGGATCAAGCGGCTGCATCTGCTCCCAAATTGCCGGTGATCATGTTCAGCCCTGCTGGGCGGCCATTGACCCAGTCTCGCGTGCAGGCCTTGGCGCAAAGCCCGGGGGCTGTGCTGCTGTGTGGTCGCTATGAGGGTGTGGATCAACGCTTCATTGATGCCTATGTTGACGAAGAAGTCAGCATGGGTGATTACGTTTTGTCGGGTGGTGAATTGCCAGCCTTGACCTTGATCGATGCCGTGACCCGTTTGCAGCCTGGTGTGCTGCATGACGCGGCGTCGCACGAACAAGATAGTTTTTCTGATGGTTTGTTGGACTGCCCGCATTACAGCCGGCCCGAATCGCTGAACTTGCCTGAGGGTGAGTCAGCAGGGGTGCCGACGGTGTTGATGTCAGGGCATCACGCCCACATTGCGCGCTGGCGCCGGGAGCAGCAATTGGCCATCACAGCACGTCGCCGCCCCGATTTGATCGAGGCGGCCAGGTCCCGCGGAGAACTTTCCAAACAAGACGAACACTTTTTGTCCGACTTGAGGCTATAATCTGCGGTTTTCCGATCCTCTACCCGGCTGAATTCATTTCTCGTGGCGCGGGCATGATCACTTAGGAGCCATTGATGTCGAACATCATCCAACAGCTCGAGCAAGAAGAAATTGCTCGTCTGAACAAAACTATCCCTTCTTTCGCCCCTGGCGACACCGTGATCGTGTCTGTCAACGTGGTGGAAGGTACCCGCAAGCGCGTTCAGGCTTACGAAGGCGTCGTGATCGCCAAGCGTAACCGTGGTCTGAACTCCAGCTTCATCGTTCGCAAGATCTCCAGCGGCGAAGGCGTGGAACGTACCCCTGATCGCTTCGATCGAAGTCAAGCGCCGTGGTGACGTGCGCCGTGCCAAGCTGTACTACCTGCGTCAACGCAGCGGCAAGTCTGCACGTATCAAAGAAAAGCTGGCCTGAGCGTAGCTCAGCCATGGCCGTCGGCCATGGTGCCTTGTTCAACAAGGCAAAGCCAGCTTTCGGCGCAGCCAAAAGCTCACCCCCAAAACCGCCTGTTGCGCAAGCCCAGGCGGTTTTTGTTATGGTGTTGGACTTATGTCCACTTTGTTTGATCCCCAAAAAGCCCCTGTGGTGGCGCAAGACCATCATCTGCCGCATGTCCCCATGGACCGGTTGACGTATCCGGCTTTGGTTCAGCGTTTTGCTCAGCCGCCTATTTGGCAGCCAGACATGATCGGTGACCGGATGGTGCCCAACAGCGCCAAAGTGGCGGCATCGGTGCTGGTGCCTTTGGTGATGCGGGATCAACCGACTGTGCTGCTGACGCAGCGCCAAACCCACCTGAAGGCGCACGCCGGGCAGATCAGCTTCCCAGGGGGGCGCAGTGAGCCATCAGATGCCGATGCCATTCATACCGCCTTGCGTGAAGCGCAAGAAGAGGTCGGTTTGCATCCGGATCGCGTTCAAATCCTCGGCACCTTGCCGTCCTACAACACCATTTCGGGGTTTGTTGTGACGCCGGTGGTGGGGGTCGTCGACGCCTTGTCGCATGAATATCCACACTTAGGTCTGCTACCAGACCCAGGTGAAGTGGCGGAAGTGTTTGAGGTGCCGTTGGCTTTTTTGATGAACCCAGGCCATCACCAGCGACGTGCTGTGCCGGTGCCGGGTGAGTCCATCGAGTTTTACGCCATGCCTTGGACGTCGCCGGACCTGGATCGTGAGTATTTCATCTGGGGGGCCACGGCTGCGATGTTGCGAAATTTATACCGCTTCCTGTCTGCATGAGCCATCACGCTATTTCTCTGGCAATGGCGGCTGATCCCACCGCTATGATCTCAGCATGAGTTTCTTTGCCGTGCTGTTCGCGCTCTTGATCGAGCAGCTCAAGCCCCTTTCGCCCCGAAACCTCTTCCACGACGCCTTGTCTGGTTGGGTGCGTTGGGCTGGGCGTAACTTTGATGCCGGTGCTGACAAGCATGCCAAGGTGGTCTGGGTGATCACGGTGGTGGCGCCTGCGGCCGTGTTTGCCTTGTCTTACATGGTCATCAACCGTTACAGCACGGTGCTGGCCTTGGCCCTGGATGTGACGGTGTTGTACTTCACCTTGGGTTTCAGGCAGTTCAGTCACCACTTCACCGATATCCGTGATGCCCTGGAAGAAGGGCGAGAGGAACAGGCCCGCGAGTTGTTGGCCCGTTGGCAGCATGTGGACGCCAGTGATTTGCCCCGTACTGAGTTACTTCGCCATGTGCTGGAGTACTCCCTGTTGGCTGCGCATCGCCATGTGTTTGGTGTGTTTTTCTGGTTTGTGGTGTTGTCCAGTCTGGGCATGGGGCCGGCAGGGGCGGTGCTGTATCGCATGGCTGAGTTCACCAGCCGCTACTGGTCCTACAAGAGCAAAGTGACTGGCACGCCCACGCATGACCGTTTGATGGACTTTTCGCAAACGGTGTTTGGCTGGGTCGACCATGTGCCTGCCCGCTTGACAGCGTTTGGCTTTGCGGTGGTCGGCAATTTTGAAGACGCTGTAGAAACCTGGCGCCGTCACGCCACGCTGTGGGCTCGTCCGAACGAGGGCACGATCCTGGCGGCCGCCTCGGGGGCCTTGGGCGTGCGTTTGGGTGGTCAGGCTGCGCCCAGCGTGGCTGAGCAGCAAGGTGACATCAGCCGGACCTTCTCGCAAGGCGAAGAGGCGGATGTGATTGATGCGGTCGGCAGCACCGTGGGTGTGCCGCCGCAATTGGCGCATTTGCGCAGCGTGGTCGCTTTGATCTGGCGATCCGTGGTGCTGTGGATGCTGCTATTGGCCCTGTTGTCGCTGGCCAACCTGATTGGTTAACCCACCTGCCTGACGACCGCGCTCAGCCCAGGGCGCGGGCGCGTTGCAACCAGTCGCCCAATGCGGCCACCATGTCACCTTGGCTGAATGAGCAGCTTTCTTCGGTGAACAGCGCGCTCGACTCCAGTTGCGAGAGCACACGCTCCAATACCTCCAGATAACGCGCAGGCAGGGCTGGTTGATGTGCTTGCGCAGCTTGGCGCCATTGTTGTGCCAAGGCGCTCAAAGACAATTGGCCGGCTGAGAAAGCGTTCAGGGTGGGCGCCAGGGCGCTGAGTGTGTCGTTCATGCTTACCAACGGGTTTGGCTGAGTTCGTCAAACAGGGCGGTGTACAGGCTCATGCGCATCGCCGTGATCTCGCCGCGTTCAGCAGCGGCCTTGATGCTGCAGCCCGGCTCTTGGCGGTGGGTGCAGTTACTGAATCGGCATTCGCCCGTGTGTTTGCCCAGATCGGGCATGAAGCGGGGCAAGTCCGTGGGGGCGATGTGGTGCAGGCCAAATTCTTGAAACCCGGGGGAGTCGATGATCCCGGTGAGGTGGTCGGTGGCGCCATCCACGCCTTCTTCCACCCAATACCATTGGCTGGATGTGGTGGTGTGGCGTCCTGAGTTGAGCGCGTGCGAGATCTCGCCCACTTCCGCGCGGGCGTGCGGGGCGAGGGCGTTGATCAAGGTGCTTTTGCCTGCGCCAGATGGGCCCAGCACCAAGGCAGATTTGCCTTGCAGCAAGGGCAGGATGACGGACTTGGCCTGGTTTTCTGTGCCCTTGAGTGACAGCTCCAGTACGTCGTAACCCATGGCTTTGTACGGTGCCAAGCGTTGGCGGGCCGTGTCAGCACCAGGCAAGTCGACCTTGTTGAGCACGATGCAGACTTTGATGCCCGCTGATTCGGCGGCGATCAGGGCTCGTGTCAGTTGCGCTTCGCTGAAAACGGGCTCGACAGCGATCCACATCAACAGCAAGTCCAGATTGGCGGCGAAGGACTTGCTGCGCCATTCGTCCTGGCGGTAGAGCAGGTTCTGGCGCTCATCAATGCTGACGATGATGCCCTCGTCGGCTTGTTCTTGCGTCAAGTGCCAGGTTACGCGGTCACCGACGACGACCTCGCTTTTTTTGCCACGAGGATGGCAGATCAAGCGGCGGCGATCTGGGGTCTCGACCACGCAGTGGCGTCCGTGGGTGGACACCACCAAGCCGGTTTCAAGGTCAGCTTGGGGGGCGTGTGGTTTGCCCTTGGCTTGGCGTTCGTTGCGCTTCATGACTGGCCTTGCGGCAATGCGGCCATGGCGGCCAGGCGTTCAGATGCCGGTGGGTGCGAATAGTGAAAGCGCACGTAGGCGGGATCAGGTGTGAGGGTGGCGGAGTTGTCTTTGTACAGTTTGATCAAGGCGTTGGCCAAGTCTTCACGTGCGGCTTGCTGGCAAGCGTAGGCGTCTGCCTGGTACTCGTCACGCCGAGAGAAAAACGCGAACACGGGTGAGACAAAGAACATGAACACGGGCAGGGCCAGCATGAACAGGAGCAAGGCCAGTGCGTCGTTGGGCGCGTTGAGGTTGGGATTGACGCCCAGGCCTTGGTAAAACCACACCTGCCGGCTCAACCAGCCCAGCAGGGCAAAGCCCAGGAGGCTGAGCACAAACATGGTGATCATGCGTTTGAGCACGTGTTTGTGCTTGAAGTGGCCCAGTTCATGAGCCAGAACTGCTTCGACTTCACCGTGGGACAGTTTTTTGAGCAGGGTGTCGAAGAACACCACGCGTTTGGATGCGCCCAAACCTGTGAAGTAGGCATTGGCATGGGCGGAGCGGCGGCTGCCATCCAT
>JBDKHX010000089.1:0-6070 GCA_039797415.1 Pseudomonadota bacterium
CGAAGGAGCCGTTAATCCTGCCCCGCGGAATCGGTGAAGACCTTTCCAAGGAACGATAGCTCACGTTTGAGTGCGTCCGGTTTGCGCAAACGCCAGGTGGCCGCAATGCCAAAGACCAACCCGATAACCGCAGCAAGCACTAATTCGGGAGGCGTCAGATTGAATGCATCGGTAATTGGGCCAAAAGGCCTAAGAGCCATTGCTGTGACGGCAAATGCTATGAAGCCTATAACTGAGCCAAGCAAGAGTGCCAATGCAAGCCTAAGAATTTGCGTGAGCATGTCAGACCTTGGCTTTGCTGTGCGGGCTGTTTGAGGAGAGCCTAACTGTTATGTAGGGATCAAGTTGATGGCAAGTCAGTGATTAGGGATCATGGCCATGATCCCTAACTCGACGGTGCCTTCATTCCTGAAAGCCGCATGGATGTTGGCTTGCGAGCCGAACGATCGAAATTTCTGCGACGACGGCATGATCCCTAACTCCCTAAAATTGGCTGATTTTTGTTGTGCTGCAAATTTGAGCACAAATGCGTTCGTACAGGGCTGGCTGGACAAGAATACAACGGGGTTGTACAATAAAACGTACATGTTTGGAGCTGTTCATGGATGCTATTTCCTACACTGCAGCCAGAGCAAATCTGGCGACCACGATGGAACGTGTTTGTAATGACCACGAGCCATTGATCATTACGCGAAATGGCCAACAGTCAGTGGTGATGCTTTCGCTAGAAGACTTCACTGCGCTGGAGGAGACAGCATATTTGCTGCGAAGTCCAAGCAATGCGAAACGGTTGATGTCGGCTATCGAGCAATTGAATGCAGGCACGGGCACGGAACGAAAGCTGAGTGAATGAAGCTGATCTTCTCCGATGCCGCGTGGGAAGACTACCTGTACTGGCAGCAACAAGACAAGCGCATGGTTGAGCGTATCAACAAGCTCATCAAGGAAACCCAGCGAGAACCATTCACGGGTATTGGCAAACCTGAGCCGCTAAAACATGCGCTTGCGGGTTATTGGTCCCGGCGCATTACGGATGAACATCGAATGGTCTACAAGGTGGATGGTGATTCAATGTTGTTGGCGCAACTTCGGTATCACTACTGAAAAGCCTAATTGTGTAGGAATCAACTAATTCTTGAACGGCCAATTCACTGACGCCTTTTGAGATTGGTCATCTTAGCCTGCTTGCCAAGTGTGGGAAGCCTCCACCGTTTGGGGGATGGTGTCTATGTGCTGTATGGATATACAGTTTCAGGCACTTTGCCAAACAGCATGACCACCGCTTCGCAACCCCCCAAGCTGCTCGACGAGCTTCGTCGTGCGCTTCGCGCTCGCCACTACAGTCTTCGCACTGAAGAGCAATACATCTATTGGGTCAAAAACTTCATTGTTTTCAATGGCAAGCGTCACCCGCGTGACATGGGCGCGCCAGAGGTCACACAGTTCATGACCCATCTGGCTGCAGACCGCCAGGTTGCGATTGCCACCCACAAGCAAGCGCTGTCAGCGCTGATGTTTCTCTATCGTCATGTTCTGGGGCAAGAGCTTCCCTGGATGACAGAGATCGTGCGTCCCAAAGCCGATCGGCGCTTGCCAGTTGTCTTGACGCAGCAAGAAGTGCAGCAAGTATTTGCGCAACTGTCGGGCGTGCAGTTGCTGATCGCCAAAGTGTTGTATGGCACCGGCATGCGCATCACAGAAGCTTTGCGCCTGCGTGTCAAAGACATCGATTTCGGTCACAGGACTTTGGTCGTTCGAGAAGGCAAGGGCGCCAAAGACCGCGCCCTGATGTTGCCCGATGCGCTTGTTCAGCCTTTGCGGCTTCACTTGCAACAAGTTCACCAAGTCTGGGATGCCGATCGGCAGTCTGGCGTCGGGCCTGTCTGGATGCCGGACGCGCTCGCGCGCAAAAATCCCAACGCGGGCCTGAGTTGGCAATGGTTTTGGGTGTTTCCTCAAGCGGTGTTAAGTGTCGACCCACGTGCAGACAAAGAGCGGCGCCATCACATGCAGGACCAAATGTTTCAGAGGCACTTCAAACAGGCCTTGGGCAAGGCGGGCATCGCCAAGCAGGCAACGCCCCACACCTTGCGCCACAGCTTTGCGACACATCTGCTGCAAAGTGGTTACGACATTCGGACTGTTCAGGATCTGCTGGGGCATGCAGATGTCAGCACGACCATGATTTACACCCATGTGCTCAAGATCGGTGGCGGAGGCGTGCGCAGCCCCTTGGATTTGATGGGGGCGGCACTTTGATCGCACATCAGTATTTGCGCTAGTGGCGTGTCGGGTGGGTTCGGTAAAAACCGGGACTACACTCGCACGCTCTTTGATTCGGCGTCGCCGTGTCAGGTTGGATAAGGACAGCAGTGTTTAAGAATTTGACGGTCTACCGGATTGGCCCTGAATGGCAGGCCTCCATCTCTGTGATCGAGTCGAGTCTGCAAAAGATGCGATTCGTGCCCTGCGGCGCCACGCAAAAACAATCAAGTGGCTGGGTTGAGCCTCGTGGCATCAAGCACGCCCCCTTGGTTGAGTCCATTGGTGGTCAGTACTTGCTCAAACTGCAAGTCGAGCAGCGTGTGTTGCCCGGCGCAGTGGTCAAAAAGCGCACCGAAGAGCTGGCTAAACAGGTCGAAGACAACACCGGCCGCAAGCCCGGTAAAAAGCAGACCAAAGAGCTCAAGGAGCAGGCTGAGTTGGAGCTGCTCCCGATGGCATTCACCAAGCAGTCGTCGATCAACGTGTGGATTGATCCAACGCGTCACATGCTGATGCTCGATACGTCCAGTTCATCTCGGGCTGAGGACGTCATCACGACGCTGGTCAAGGTCTTGGATGGCTTTGCGGTGACGCTGTTGCAGTCCAAAGAGTCTGCCGCCGTGGCCATGAAGGAGTGGCTGGCCAGTGGTGAGCCCCCAGCTTGTTTCACCATCGACCGCGAGTGTGAGCTCAAGTCCATGGATGAAATGAAGTCAGTGGTGCGTTACGCGCGCCACCTGCTGGACACCGACGAAGTCAAGGCGCACATCGTCAGCGGCAAGATGCCGACCCGGTTGGCGATGACATGGGAAGGGCGTGTGTCCTTCATGCTGACCGAATCGATGCAGATCAAGAAGTTGGCCTTCCTGGATGTCGTTTTCGAAGGTCACAAGCCTGGTAAGGACGAGGCCTTTGATGCAGACGCCGCCATTGCGACGGCCGAAATGAGCAAGCTCATTCCAGACCTCATTGATGCGCTTGGCGGTGAGTTGCAACTCCAGGCTTGAGCTGAAGTTGCAACGTGCGGGGCTTAAACAGCCTCGCTCAAGCCACCCATGACTTGGCTGAAGCCGCCGTCCACATAGGTGATCTCGGCGGTTACGCCTGATGCCAGGTCGGACAGCATGAACGCTGCCACGTTGCCGACGTCTTCAATGGTGACGTTGCGGCGCAACGGTGCGTTTTGCTCCACCACGTCCAAAATCTTGCTGAAGCCTTTGATGCCGGCGGCAGCCAAAGTCTTGATCGGGCCAGCGGAGATGCCGTTGACGCGGATGCCCTTGGGGCCCAGGCTGGCTGCTGTGTAGCGAACGCTGGCTTCCAGGGATGCCTTGGCCAGGCCCATGGTGTTGTAAGCCGGCACGATGCGCTCTGAGCCGAGGTATGACAAGGTCAGCAAGGCCGCGTTGTCGTTCAAGTAAGGCAATGCGGCTTTGGCCATGGCTGGGAAGCTGTAAGCCGAAATGTCATGCGCAATGCGGAAGCTCTCGCGAGACAGGCCTTCCAGGAAGTCGCCAGCAATCGCTTCGCGGGGCGCAAAACCGATCGAATGCACAAAGCCGTCAATCTTGGGCCAGGTCTTGGCCAATTCGGCAAACATCGCGTCGATTTGTTCGTCGCTGCTGACATCGCAGTCAAAAATCAGATCCGACTCAAATTCTTTGGCGAATTCGGTGATGCGATCCTTGAAGCGCTCGCCAACATAGCTGAATGCCAATTCGGCACCCTCGCGCTTGCACGCCTTGGCAATGCCGTAGGCGATGGAACGGTTGGACAGCAGGCCTGTAATCAGCAGACGTTTGCCGGCGAGAAATCCCATGAGGTCTCCAGTGAATGAGCTAAATCAGGCCCCGATTTTGGCATGCGGCTGCGTGTTTTCAGAGAAATTGAGGGGATTGCCTTGATCCTGACCTATTCCTGGGGCTAAAATGCAGGATTGGCTGCCCCGTCTGGCAAATGCTTCGCATGGCTGGATGGAAGGGTGGCACGTCTCGTGTCAGACACGAATGGGCGGATTTTCCTGCCCATTTTTTTTGCTTGAGTATTTTTATTGGATGACTTGGCTTAACGTTGTTGAAAACACCGTAACCGGTTTGGGTTATGAACTCGTGGACTGCGAACGCAGTTCGCACGGCTTGTTGCGCGTGTACATCGACCGTTTGCCTGAGCAGGCATACGATTTGCCCGGTGACTGTGTCACGGTGGACGACTGCGAAAAAGTCACTCGGCAGTTGCAGTACGCCCTTGAAGTGGTCAACTGTGATTACAGCCGGCTTGAGGTTTCCTCGCCAGGCTTGGATCGCCCTCTAAGGACCCAGGCTCATTTCGAGCGTTTCCAGGGTGAGCAGATTGAGATTTCCCTCAAAGTCCCTTTCCAAGGGCGAAAAAAGTACAGAGGCGTCCTGGAGGCGGTTCCCGCTGAGCAGGAAGACCAACCTGCTGGTTGGCAGTTGGTCCTGGCGCCTGAAGAAGAAAAGACAAACAGCAAGGTGGCTAACAAGCCCCCTTCAAAGACTGCATTGAAGAAGGCCGCAGCCAAGAAAGCTGCAGGCTTGGAAGATGTGGAGCAAGCATTGGGTTTCACGCTCGATGAAATTCGCGAGGCCCGTTTGGTGCCTCTGGTGAGTTTCAAAGGGCGAGGCGGTCGGGAGGCAACCCCGACTACCGGTGGAGTCACCGTGGATGAGGCGCAAGAACTCGGAGGTCAGAAAAAATGAACCGTGAATTGTTGATGTTGGTCGATGCCATTTCGCGCGAAAAGAGCGTGGAACGCGACGTCGTGTTTGGTGCTGTTGAGTCCGCTCTGGCTTCCGCAACCAAGAAGCTGTATTCCGGCGAAGTCGACATCCGTGTCGCCATCGACCGCGAAAGCGGTATCTATGAAACCTTCCGTCGTTGGCACGTTGTGCCTAACGAGGCCGGTCTGCAACTGCCTGACGCTGAAATCCTGCTGTTTGAAGCTCAAGAGCAAATCGCTGACATCGAAGTCGACGACTACATCGAAGAGTCCATCGAGTCGGTGCCAATTGGCCGCATTGGCGCGCAAGCTGCCAAGCAAGTCATCCTGCAAAAGATCCGTGACGCCGAACGTGAGCAATTGCTCAACGACTTCCTGTCGCGCGGCGAAAAGATCTTCGTCGGTACAGTCAAGCGTCTGGACAAGGGCGACATCATTGTCGAATCCGGTCGGGTTGAAGGTCGCCTCAAGCGCACCGAAATGATCCCTAAGGAAAACCTGCGCTCTGGCGACCGCGTCCGTGCTTACATGCTCGGCGTGGACAGCTTGGCCCGTGGTCCTCAAATCATGCTGTCGCGCAGCGCGCCTGACTTCATGATCGAGTTGTTCCGCCAGGAAGTGCCAGAAATCGAGCAAGGCCTGTTGGACATCAAGAGCTGCGCACGTGATGCAGGCTCTCGGGCCAAGATCGCCGTGTTGTCGCACGACAAGCGTGTGGACCCCATCGGCACCTGCGTAGGTGTCCGTGGTTCTCGCGTGACCGCCGTTACCAATGAACTGGCCGGCGAGCGCGTAGACATCGTTTTGTGGTCCGAAGACCCTGCTCAGTTCGTGATCGGCGCTTTGGCTCCTGCGAACGTTCAGTCCATTTTTGTGGACGAAGAGCAACACGCCATGGACGTGGTGGTGGACGAAGAAAATCTGGCCATTGCGATCGGTCGCGGCGGTCAGAACGTGCGTCTGGCGTCCGAGCTGACTGGCTGGCGCATCAACATCATGACGGCCGCTGAATCGGCCCAAAAACAGGCTGTCGAATCCGACTCCGTCCGTAAGCTGTTCGTGGACAAG
>JBDKHX010000090.1:0-6068 GCA_039797415.1 Pseudomonadota bacterium
CATTGCCAGCATCTGGGGCTTGATGCCCGCCCTGCTGTTCACGCAAGCCACACCGACACAGCAGGTGCTGATTGCCACCATCATCCCCGGCATGATGGGCGGGGGCGCCTTCGTGTTGGCGCCAGTTCCATTGGCGGGGCTGGCCTATTTGTGGGTCATCACGCTGCCCAGCCTGTTTGCCGTTCTGAGTACGAACAACCCATGGTTCCAGGTGGTGGCGGGCTTATTGCTGATTTACGCTGGCGTCGTGTCTGTTGGTGTCTGGAGCGCTGCGAAAACCGCCAACGCACGTTTGCGCTCGGAGCGGGAAGCTGAACGCCAGAGCCAGATGGTGAGCCTGCTACTTCGGGATTTTGAGGACCAAACAGCCGATGTGCTGTGGGAAATCAACATCGCGGGCCAATTCACCCACGTGACCCACAAGCTGGCGGCTCTTCTGGATGAGCGCCCCACCGCGCTGACGCAAACCACCCTGCAAGAGTGGTTCAAAGCCCATTGCAAGGACTTGAGTCCTCTCAAGCAAGCCATGCGAGCAGGTAAGCCTTTCCGCAAACTGCTCCTGCCTGTCCATTTAGGCGGCCAAAACCACTTCTGGGCCATCACTGCACGCCCCTTGTTTGCAGAAGATGGACATTGCTTTGGTTGGCGAGGTGTGATTTCAGACGTCACACAAGAGCACCAGACACAACTGCGCCTGCAAGACATGGCTCAGTTTGATGCGCTGACCGGATCTCACAACCGCGGCTACCTTCGTGAACAATTGGCCACAGCCATTGACAGTGCTGCAACAAAAGGCACCCGAGGGGCGTTGCTGTGCCTGGATGTGGATAACTTCAAAGGCATCAACGACGCACTGGGCCACACCGTGGGCGACCAGGTGCTTCAAGCCCTGGCCAAACGGCTGCAGGGGCTGTGCCGAGATGGATCAGTCGCCCGCCTGGGAGGCGATGAATTCGCCATCTTGCTGCATCCGATGGAGAAGGACCAGATCGCCATGGACATGGCGATGCACCTGATTGAGACCATGCGGGAGCCCATTGCAGTGGGCGAACACATCATCAATGTCGGGATGAGCATTGGTGTGGGCCTGATCCCTGAGCACGGCGAAAACATTGACGAGTTGCTAGCCAATGCCGACTTGGCCCTCATGGCAGCGAAAAACAATGGTCGAGGCCGTGCCGAAGTATTTGCTCGCAGCCTGGGCGAACGCAACCGCCGCAAGCTGACGCTGGAACATGAACTGCGACGCGCGCTAGCCAACAAACAATTCACCCTGTACTGGCAGCCAAAAGTTCAGACTGAAGACTGGTACATCTGCGGTGCAGAAGCCCTGCTGCGCTGGAACCACCCTACCCTGGGTCAGATTCCGCCAAGTGAGTTCATTCCCGTTGCCGAAGCGGCAGGTTTGATCAATGAGATTGGCACCTGGGTGATGAAAGAAGCGTGCCGCGTCGCAGCCAAAGAGCTGCCAGGTTTGACGATTTCGATCAACGCATCGCCCGCACAGTTGCAGCGCACGGACTTCATCATGCATGTCGATGCGGCCTTGAGTCTGGCTGGCCTACCCCCAGATCATCTCGAAGTCGAGATCACCGAATCCCTGTTCATGGATGCCTCCCCGGTCGCTTTGCGAAATCTACGCGCCCTGCATAAGCGTGGCGTGCGCGTGGCTCTGGACGATTTTGGAACCGGATACTCATCGCTGGCTTATCTGCGCAAATTCCCGTTTGATACCTTGAAGATTGACCGTGCATTTGTGACTGAGTTACTGAGTCGGCCAGATGCGCGCGCCATCGTCCGAACCATCATCGATCTGGCCCGCACCTTAGGCATGGACACGGTGGCGGAAGGCGTCGAGGAGCCCGCTCAATTGGCTGTTCTGGAACGCGCGGGCTGCCACGTCATTCAAGGCTATCTGATCGCTAAGCCGCTGCCTATCAACGAGTTCAATGAGCTGCTTGAGAACTGGATCCCAGGGAACACGCCACAAGTCAGCGCAGTGCCTCAAACCGAATTTGGTCAGATGGCCGCATTGCGTTCAAGCCCCAGCAGCATGGATGCAACCACCATCTTTGGCTGACACTGGCGCTCAAGGTTGAACTTTGCCAAATACCCAGGTGATGGGTTTGAGGTTCAAGGCCTCCAGTTCCGCCTCGCTGCCCGATCCATCCCGAACCTGGTGAAACTGACGGAAGTCAGCCTGGAATGTGTCCAACGCACCGTGCAGCCAAAGCACCGTGCTCAACACATTGAGGTGATCAATCGGCTGGTCATAGACGCCCGGCTTGACACCTGCGCCCACAAAAATGGTCGGGATGCGGTGGGTGCCTGATTGGTAGGCATCCCCTTGCCGGCTGTCCGTTGAGCCATCTTCGTCGAAGGTCACGATCAACAAACTGTTGTGCGTCATCGCCCATTGGGCATAAGCGCCCAGATGGTGCCGCAGCCAACCATCGGCCATCTCAGCCGAGTTGCTGTGTGCATCGTTTTGTTCATTGGGAATCACCAGGGACACCGTTGGCAAGCGATCAAAGCCCAAAGGCTTGCCCTGTTCGTCTTTGGCAAATCCTCGGAAAGACTTTTTGAGGACGGGGTCTTGCGTGGGGTCAAACCCCAAGTTCACAGAAACCGGCAACACATTGTTGGCCAGATCGCCTTTGAGACCACGCTCGCTGGTCGGCGCGATCTGATCGGTCCAATTGATGGCCGGGTTGTGCTTGCGACGATACAGATCCGTCAACGCCCAGTTTTGCTCGCAAGGCACCAAGGAACTGTCGGTGCCACAGTTCCAACTGGGATACGGCAATGACTCGCTGAAACTGGCGAAAGTGCCACCAGATTTAAAAATAGCGGCGCCCAAGTTAGGTGCCGTGAAAGGCAACCAGCGATTGGGGATGTTGTGATTGGCCACCCCCACTTTGCCAGACCGGCCCGCAGGCAAAGGTCGCCCCATGCGATCTCTCAGCGCATTGCCCTGATAGGGAGATCGCTCATCCACAAACCAGGCAGGCAAGACGCCCTGATGGTGTCCTGAAAAGAGAAACAGGTAATTGGGCTGACTCGGACGGGTCGGCAACTTGGAGCCATAAGGCGTTTTGCCAAACTGGGACTGTGTGAACTTGGCCCCCTGGGCCGCCAACTGGTTGAAGTAGGCCCAATTGGACTGGCCATACACGGGGGCATTGCCCTCAGAGCGTTGGGCGGGTGTCGCCTCAAAGGCCGACAGGTTTTCCAGCACGACGATAACGGTGTGATCGGGGCGCCATGTGGGCGCTGCCGCAGCTGAAACACAAAAGGCCAAGACCGACACAGGCACGCAAAACATTCGAAACATGGGATGGAACTCGCAAAACAGCCAATTGAATCCACGGGTGGGCTGCGCACAAGCCTAGCTCAAGTGCAGCCTGAATCCGCCGATACCAAGACGATCTCGGATTGTGTCCGAGCCCGTTCACAACTGATGCTGCGCAATCGCATCCTGGTGATGGAAATGCTGGATCACCCGACGGCTGACGGGATGGCGCAACTGCTGCGGGCCCTGCAATCGATGACAGACGGCCTGGTCGGGATCGTCTCGCAAGTGCGCAATAGCTCCGATTCGATCGCCACCGGTTCCAGCGAAATCGCCATGGGCAATGCAGACTTGTCGCAGCGAACCGAGGAGCAAGCCTCGAACCTGCAGCAAACCGCCGCATCGATGGAGCAGATGAATGTGACCATCAAACAAAATGCAGACACTGCTCGCACGGCCAATCAATTGGCCACATCAGCCAGCCAGGTAGCAGCCAAGGGGGGCGAGGTGGTCTCTCAAGTGGTGGCCACCATGGAAGACATCACCGCCAGTTCACGCAAAATTTCCGAGATCATTTGTGTGATCGACGGCATCGCCTTCCAGACCAACATCCTGGCTTTGAATGCTGCTGTCGAATCCGCTCGCGCGGGCGAGCACGGTCGCAGCTTTGCGGTGGTGGCGGGTGAAGTGCGCAACCTGGCCCAACGCAGCGCAGAAGCCGCCAAGGAAATCAAATCGCTGATTTCTCAAAGTGAGGACAAGGTTGAGGCCGGATCGCGTTACGTCGGAGAAGCTGGCCTGACCATGGATGACATCGTCAACCAGGTAAGACGCGTTGCTGTCATGTCGTGAGCGTATTCAGGCTGAACTGATCAACTGTTACCGCTGCTCGCATAGTGGGCTACTTACAAGAAGTAGCCCAACATCCGCTCCAAAGCCATGGTCAAGGGCGTTTGCATCATCGGCAAAGTCAGCCACAGGCCGGTCAGCCCCACGCCCAACGTGACAGGGAAGCCAATGGAAAAGATGTTCATCTGCGGCGCCACGCGCGAGATCAATCCCATGACCAGGTTGACCAGTGACAACATCGCCACAACTGGCATGGACACCCACAAACCCAACTTGAAGATCTCAGCGCCCCACACCTGCGGTTGAACCACAGACAGAAAAGCCAAGGGTTGGTTGGACACGGGAAAGCTGTTGAAGCTTTGCACCAACGCTGCGGTCAACATCAGGTGGCCATTCATCACCACGAACAGCCATGCGGCACAGGTGCCATAAAAACGGCTGACTGCAGTCGCCTGGCCGCCGCTCATCGGGTCAAAAAAGCTGGCGAAGTTCAAGCCCATCTGCAAGCCAACGATTTCACCGGCAAATTCGATGGCAGCAAACACGACCCGTGCGGCAAAGCCCATCGTCAAACCAATGAGCACTTGCTGCGCAATCACCATGAATGCATCAGCAGAGTTGACTGAGACATTGGGCATCGGTGGCAACGAGGGTTGTGCTGCAATCACGATCAGCAACGACAAGCCCATGCGAACACGGCGCGGGATGGACTTTTGCGACAACACCGGCGCCGATGTGAACAGGCCCAACACCCGAAAAAACGGCCATAGCCAAGCGGTGACCCAGGCCAGCACTTCGGCTTCGGAAAAGCTGACCACGGCTGATCAGCCCACCACAGTCGGGATGGACTGCAAAACCTGCTGGATGTAGTCCACCAAGGTGCTCAACATCCAGGGCCCAGCAACCGCTAGCGTGGCAAACGCAGCCAGCAGCTTGGGCACGAAGGACAAGGTTGATTCGTGAATCTGCGTGGCGGCCTGAAACACGCTGACGATGATGCCTACCGCCAACACCACCAGCAAGATCGGTGCGCAAACGGTCAGCAAGATCAGCAAGCCATCACGGCTGATCGTCAGGACTTGTTGTGGATCCATGTCCGCCCTCTTCTTTCTGGCTTACTGCACAAAGCTGGCAGCCAGCGAGCCCAGCAACATGTTCCAGCCATCGGCCAGCACAAACAGCATCAGCTTGAATGGCAAGGCCACCATCACCGGCGACAACATCATCATGCCCAGGCTCATCAGCACACTGGCGACGATCATGTCGATCACCAGGAAGGGGATGAAGATCAAAAAGCCAATCTGGAAGGCCGACTTCAACTCACTGGTGACGAAAGCGGGTACCAGCACCCGAAACGGCACCGTCTCGGGCTTGACTTCACCTTCAAGCTTGGCCAAGCGGCTGAACAAGCCCAAGTCAGACTGACGTGTTTGCTTGAGCATGAACTGGCGCATGGGCACCTGCCCGCGCTCCAAAGCCTCGGTGAAGTTGATCTGGTTGTTGGCAAACGGCTCGTAAGCTTGTTTGTAGACCTTATCCAAGGTCGGGCCCATCACAAACAGGGTCAAGAATAAAGATAAACCGACGATAACCTGATTAGGGGGAGCGGCTTGTGCACCGATCGCCTGGCGCATCAAACTGAGCACAATGACAATACGGGTGAAGCCCGTCATCATCAACAGCATGGCAGGCAAAAAACTCAGCGCCGTGAAGAACAGCAAAGTCTGGATGGGCACTGAATAATTCGTGCCACCGCTGCCCTGGCCAATCAACAAAGGCAAAGAACTGCCACCGGGTGCCGTTTGGGCTGCGGCCGCGCCTGCAGCCAGCAAGCCGATCACCCACAGGGCGTTCTTGGTTATCGTATTCAAACGCATGGTGTTCAACCTTGAGTGCCAGCTTGGTCAGATGACGAGCGGCGCAACAG
>JBDKHX010000091.1:0-6067 GCA_039797415.1 Pseudomonadota bacterium
TTGCAATACGGTGCCCAAGCAGGCCCGAAGCGGCTCGTGAACCAACAAGCTCAAAAGCTGGTTGTACAAATCGAACAATGGGTCAAACAGTGGCGCCAAATACGGTCCAAGCGGCAAGATCGTGCACACTGAACCATTGACTGACTGATCACGTTCGAGACATGCCCTTTTCTGGACCGAAGCCCTCCACGAGGTCTTCAAACCCGTGGACCCTGGCCAGCTTGTGTGGGGCCGCAGCGTTACTGACTGCCTGCGCCAGCACACAGACACCCGATGCACATCTACCCCCAGCGCCAGAGGCTGCGGCATCCAGCGCAGCGCCAGCGCCGGTAGCCATGCCTGCGCCCACCAGCACCACCATCAGCAAAACACCGCGCAAAAACGGTGAGGAATACAAGCAACGCGACGATGCCAAAGCCTTGGCTCAGAAAATTGCAGAGTCCCAGCAATTACCTGCCGAATGGGTTTGGCAAGAACTGGCGCAAGCACGATATCGAGAAGCCGTTGCCAAGCTGATCATGCCTGCGTCCAGCAGCACGGCCAAAAACTGGGCGGCATACAAAAGCCGGTTCATCGAACCCATTCGAATCCGCGCCGGGCAGGCTTTTTCAAAAACCTACGCCAATGAGCTGAACAAAGCCGAACAAGCTTACGGCGTACCCGCATCGATCATTGCGGGCGTACTGGGTGTCGAAACGATTTACGGCCGCAACACCGGCAACTTCAAAGTCCTGGACGCGCTCAGCACCTTGAGCCTGGACTTTCCCAGCGGCCGCTCAGACCGCAGCGCATTCTTTCAAAAAGAACTGGCCGAGTTTTTCAAACTTTGCCACGAGCAAAAACTCGACCCCAGCGAAGTTCTGGGGTCGTATGCAGGGGCAATTGGTTGGCCTCAATTTATGCCCAGCTCGATTCGACGCTTCGCGATCGATTTTGATGGCGATGGCCGCATTGATTTACAGCGAAGCCCGATTGATGCCATCGGCAGTGTTGCCAAGTATCTTTCAGAACACGGCTGGCAAGCTCAATTGACGACCTACTACGAAGTAGCGCCGCCAAACGATCCCCAAGCCCTGCTTAAACTGCTTGAGCCCGATATCCTGCCCACATTCACCCCAGAGCAAATGATGACTTATGGCGCTGTTTTGCCATCTATTGCGCAACAACACCCAGGCAAACTCGCTTTGGTCCAGTTACTCAATGGTTCGGACGCCCCAACCATGATTGCGGGCACGACAAACTTTTATGCGATCACCCGCTACAACCAATCGAGCTATTACGCACTGGCTGTGATACAGCTCGGACAAGCCGTATCTGCGCCATAGCGCATCGTGGAATTAGGCTGTATTTCTGAAATCCAGCCTAATTCTGGAAATGGGCATTTTTTCCAGTATTCCCTGGCAACAAACCAGCGCGGAGAGTATTGGATTGCCAATCGAATTCTTTTGTGTTTAGAATTCAAGCTCGGCAGCGCCTTCCCCGTATTCAATTACTGAGATTGAGCCGTTTGTCTGCCGCAAGATCTCCACATAAGTATTCACTGCCCGGGCTTGGGCATCAAAGGACTCTCTATGAGCAACTACCAGGACCTTCTGGCCAAAAAAGCAGCGCTTGAAAAAGAAGCCGCTGATCTGGAAAAGCAACTGCAAGATGCCCGTCGCGCTGAACGTGCTGGTGTCATTGCACAAATCAAGTCGCTGCTGGCTGAGCACGGCCTGAGCGTGGCTGATCTGGGCCTGAAGGCCGGCGGCACGCCCAAAGCGCCAGGTACATCGGCCAACGCTGGCCGCAAGGTTGCCCCTAAGTATCGCAACAGCGCGACGGGTGAAACCTGGACAGGTCGCGGCCTGCAGCCCAAGTGGGTTCAAGCCGCTGTGGCCTCCGGCAAGAAACTCGAAGATTTCGCGATTTAATTCGGCGAAACCATCTCGAAACAAAAAGGCCGGGTTCAACCCGGCCTTTTTGCTTTCATCTAACGATAAATCTTGAATTCAAGGACGAGCCTCTTCCTTGAAGTCCCCTGCCACACCCATCACAAACTGATCTGGGTGGAGATACCGCCGCAAAGCAGAATTCACTTGATCCAAAGTGAGCGCCTCCAGGGCTGCATCCACACGGGCAGATTCAGCAAATGTGCGATTCAAATACAGGTTGCTGGCCCAGCTCGCAGCCAATCGATTGTCCTGCGCCCGAGCCAGACGACGGAAACTCAACAAGCCCTTTTTGCCAGCATCAAATTCAGCCTGCGTGAACCCTTGCTCAATGGCCTTATTCACTTCTTCCTTGAAGGCTTTTTCAACCTTGGCTCGGTTTTGAGGCGCGAATATGGCAGCGGCCATCCACTGAGAGTTTTCTTCAATCGGATTCCATTGGACCGTGCTGTACACGTTGTAGGACAAGCCCTCTTTTTCACGAATGCGATTCCACAGGCGTGAATTACCACCGCTACCAAACAAGTGGTTGGCCATCATGAATGCGGCGTAATCTGGGTGACGATCATTCAAAGGCAAAGCCAAAGCTACCGTCATGGCTGCGTTTTGTTTATCAGGCGTGCTCAGTTGCATCCGAATCGGTGAATCTTTGAGCAAAGGTGTGGCAATGCGCTCAAAAGGCTCCGGCTTGGTCCACGATGACAAGTGCCGCTCCAATGCTTCACGCACCGCTACAGCGTCGATATCCCCAACCACCGCAACCTCGGCATGGGCCGCAGACACAAAACGCTCATGGAAGGCCTGAATCCGGGCCAGATCAATCGCTTGCCAATCCGTCACCATTTCGTCAAAGGTTCGGGCATAACGCACATCGCCCTTCGGATATGGATTGTCGTGACGAGACAAAGCTTCTTCCAGCACAGCCTCGGGCTCTTTGCGCTGCTCTTCGATCGACGCCAGCGCTTGCCTGCGCACCTCATCGAGCACATCTGCAGACCACGACGGGGCCTTCAACATGTCGCTGACCAACTCGATCAAAGCGGGCATGAACTCCCTCTTGGTCGACATGCTCACCGCCAATTGCCCCGATCCTGCAGAAATACCGATCTGGGCCTGGAGCGCATCCAGCTTGTCCTGGATTTGTTGGCGCGTCAGCTTGGCCGTCCCTTTGTCCAACAATGCAGCCATCGCCGATGGGATCTCCCCCCAATTGGCCAAACTCTTGTCGTTGCCAAAGTGCAAGATCATGGTGGCCTTGACCGCCTGCCCGCGTGTCGCCTTGGGCAACAAAGCCACCTTCAAGCCCGAGCCCAACTGAAACCGCTGCGTACGGCTATCAATATTGGCCGGGCTGGCATCAAAGGCTTCTGCCTGCGCCGCCGTCGCTTGTCCCTTGAACCCCTTCAGTTGCGCCGCCACATCCACACGGGCTGGTTGGGGCGCGCGCACGGGTGTCGCTGTAGGGACATATTGGCCCAGGGTTCTGTTGGAAGGCACAAACACTTCGCCGGCCACGCGCTGGACATCGGCCAAGGTTGCAGCCTTGACGCGATCACGAATCAAGAAGAACAAGCGCCAATCGCCTTGTGCCACAGCCTCTGACAGTGCCACGCCCACATGCTGAGGATCGGCAAACCCGGTGTCCCACTGCTTGAGCCACTTGGCTTTGGCGCGCTCCAACTCTTCGTTTGTGATGGGTGTTTGAGCCGCGGTTTCAATGGCCGAAACCAAAGCTTCACTGGCCTGGGCCGGGTCTTGCCCTGCAGCCAGTTGAGCCCCCAACAACATGAAGCCCGGATCAGCCAGTCCTTCCGAGAAGCTGAACACGCCCGCAGCCAACTGCTTTTCAGTCAACTGTTTGTGCAAACGGCCCGACGGTGCATCACCCATGATCACCCCCAGCAACTCGACTGCAGCAAAATCAGGATGCGCGCCGGGCACCACGTGATATCCGGCGTAAAGCAAGGGCACACCACCCACACGCCGTATGGTGACGGCACGCTCGCCGTCTTGCACTGGGTCCAAGGTATAGAGTGGGGGCACGGGGCGCTTGGGCTTGGCGATGCCGCCAAAATATTGCCCAACCCAGGCCATGACCTGTTCGGGCTTGAATTTGCCCGACACAATCAGCGTCGCGTTATCGGGTTGGTAATACTTCTTATAGAAACCTTGCAAACGGGCAATGTCCACGCCCTCCACGTCCGTGCGGGCACCAATCGTTGACTTACCGTAGTTGTGCCACTGGTACATGGTGGCCAAGGTCTTTTCAAACAAGATGCGGCCAGGGTCGTTTTCTCCCATTTCCATCTCGTTGCGGACCACCGTCATTTCACTGTCCAGATCCTTGCGGGCAATGAAACTGTTGACCATGGCATCGGCCTGCCAATCCAGATACCAACGCAAATTCTCTTCATTGGCGGCAAAACTGGCGAAGTAATTGGTGCGATCAAACCAAGTCGTGCCGTTGGCCCTGAAACCCCGCTTATTGAATTCACCCCAAACTTGTGGGTGGCGAGGCGAGCCCTTGAACAACAGGTGCTCCAGTAAGTGAGCCATCCCCGTTTCACCATAGTTTTCATGGCGAGACCCAACGCGATAGGTCACATTGACCGTCGTCGTCGGTTTGGAGTCATCCGGTATCAGCAAAACTTGCAAACCATTTGCAAGCCGATATTCAGTGATGCCCTCCACGGACTGAACCGTCTTCACAGCGGTCAATGCCCGAGCCGAAACCACCGATGACGATGGAGGCGTCGCAGCCGACGCGGGGCTCACCCACAAAGCGGCGCTGAGCGCCAGCCAAAAAACGGAACGCTGACCAGGACAGAAGTGGGGCATACGACCTTACACGGT
This sequence comes from Pseudomonadota bacterium, assembly GCA_039797415.1. GTDB lineage: Bacteria > Pseudomonadota > Gammaproteobacteria > Burkholderiales > Burkholderiaceae_C > Aquabacterium. The sequence continues at coordinate 4,785 of JBDKHX010000091.1, forward strand.
ATCAAACGATACCGTTGAGTGTATGCCTCACCTCAATTGGTTCCGTGGCGAATAAATGTCACCATCAATCGTCAATACCCAGTTCCTGAATCTTGCGGGTGATGGTATTGCGCCCAATACCGAGCTTCTGCGCGGCCTCAATACGGCGACCTCGCGTCAACTCCAACGCCGTATGAATCAAACTGGCTTCAAATTGGCGCGTCAAGGCATCCCACACATCGGTTTGGCCAGACTCCAACCGAGTGCGCGCTTCACGCTCGAGATCCTTGAGCCAAACAGCCATCGCCGCATCAGCCGAAACATGACTGGGCGCGGTGTACGGTGCAGCCGCGCCATCGGTAACCGGCTGAACAGCGACCACCGCAGGCTCTGACACGGGATCAGGCACAAACGACACCGGCTCAGGATGTGACACCAACTCTGTCAACACAGCCGCGCCAGCATCGTTGTGCGTTGCAGAAGGCACGCCGGTGCTACGAGCATCCAGCAACTCAGGCGGCAAGTCCTTGGTCTCGATGACCTGCGCAGGCGCCATCACCGTCAGCCAGTGGCAGATGTTTTCCAGCTGACGCACGTTGCCAGGGAAGTCGAAATTGGACAGTTTTACCAATGCAGCATCAGAGATGCGCTTGGCTTCCACACCCAGGTCTTTGGCGCTCTTTTGCAAAAAGTAGCGAGCCAGGGTCGAAATGTCCTCACGACGTTCACGCAATGCGGGCAAGCGCAAGCGGATCACGTTCAGGCGATGGAACAAGTCCTCGCGGAACACGCCCTGACGAACACGGTCTTCCAAGTTCTGGTGCGTTGCGGCAATCACCCGCACATTGCTCTTGAGCGGGTGGTGTCCACCCACACGATAGAACTGACCGTCACTCAACACACGCAGCAAGCGCGTTTGCAAATCGAAAGGCATGTCTCCGATTTCATCGAGGAACAATGTGCCGCCATCCGCTTGCTCAAACCGTCCACGACGCATGGTTTGCGCGCCCGTGAACGCGCCGCGCTCATGCCCGAACAGTTCTGACTCCAACAAGTCTTTGGGGATTGCCGCCGTGTTGATGGCCACGAATGGACCATTGGCGCGAGGGCTGTGCTTGTGCAACGCACGCGCCACCAACTCTTTACCCGCGCCCGACTCACCGGTGATCAACACGGTGACGTTACTTTGACTCAAACGACCAATCGCACGGAACACATCCTGCATGGCAGGCGCTTGGCCCAGCATCTCAGGCATCTGCGTCATGCGCTCGTCAGACACGTCCTCGCGCACCGACTCGTCCACT
>JBDKHX010000092.1:0-6066 GCA_039797415.1 Pseudomonadota bacterium
CTCGCACCAACGCCACCTCTGACAGCCAAACCTGGGGCATTGGCCTGGGCTGGTACGGCCTGAAGTTCTGACACACGCGACGCTAGCTCGAAAAAGACTGGCCAAAAGATGTTGATCAGGCCTTCAGTTTCGATTCAGCTGGTCGATAGTCTCTATGGGAATAGACCACGGTGTGCGCCCCGCTCGGCGCACGACGACATGATTGAGGACGAGCATGGAAGCCCTAAAAGAAGCACCCGTTAAGGCACCAGCAGCATCTGGGGTAGCACCTTCTGGTTTCGGTGCACGCGCTAACCAGACACGTCAGGTTCGACACGTCGCAGCGGGCCGCGAATTCCTGACCTTTCGCCTGGGCACTGAAGAGTACGGCATCGACATCCTGAAGGTTCAGGAAATCCGCTCGTACGAACCGCCCACCAAGATTGCGAATGCCCCGTCCTACCTCAAGGGCGTGGTCAACTTGCGCGGCGTGATCGTCCCGATTGTGGACTTGCGCGTCAAATTCAACTGCCTCAACGACTGCGGCGAAGCCGGCATCGACAGCTTCACCGTGGTGATCGTGCTCAATGTGCGCGGCCGCGTGGTTGGCGCGGTGGTTGACTCGGTGAGCGACGTGATGCAGTTGGCTGAACAAATGATTCAGCCAGCGCCTGAAATGAGCACATCCATCGTGGACACGACCTACATCACCGGTATCGCCAACGTCAATGAACGTTTGTTGATCTTGATGGACATCGAATCCCTGATGGGCAGTGCTGAAATGGGCCTGATCAACAGTCTGGCCGATTCACACTGATTGAGCCTATTGTGCGCGGCGCAGCACCGTCATGACGGGCTGCTGCAACACGCCGCGCAGGCTCCACCAGCCAGCTCCGCTGGCCAGCACCGCACCAATGAACGCCCCCAATGCGGGCCACCACCATTGGGCGTGCCATTCAAATTCAAACACCTTCGCGGCCAATGCCCAGCCAATGACCAGCGAAGCCGATGCTGCCAAAGCACCAGCCAAGGCACCCACCAGCATCAACTCTCCCCACTGAACCCTGGACAGCAAACGCTGCGTGGCCCCCATGGCGCGCCAAATGGCCCATTCGTTGGCCCGGCGTTCGCGCGAGGTCAGCAAGCCGGCCATCAACACGATCAAGCCCGCGGCCAATGTGAAGGCGAACAAAAATTCGACCGCCGTGATCACTTGTCCCAAGATGCCCTGAATTTGCGCCAAGGTGGCCGACACATCCACCACAGTCAAATTGGGATAGGCCTGAACCAGGCTGCGGTCCAAGCCACCGTTGGCGGGTGATTTGAATGCGCTGATGTAGGTCACCGGCCACTGCGGCGCTGACGCCACCGGGGCAATCACGAAAAAGTTGACCCGCATGGATGACCAGTCCACCTTGCGCAAACTGGTGATGCGTCCTTCCTGGATCGTGCCCGCCAGGTCAAACCGCAAGCGGTCACCCAATTTAAGGCCCAAGGACTTGGCCAAGCCCTCTTCCACACTGAAGGCATCGGGCTCATTGGGCACATAGCGCCCAGCGACCACCTCATTGTGCTCTGGCGCCTGTGCCGAGTGGCTGACGTTGAATTCACGCTCGACCAAACGCTGCGCACGCTCTTCACTGTAGTCCTGCGAGCGCACGGTTTTGCCGTTCACGGCCACCAATCGGGCCCGCACCATCGGGTACCAGTCAAACCGATCTACACCGGCCGTTTTCAGCATGCCCTGAAAGGCCTCTTGCTGATCGGGCTGAATGTTGATGACAAACCGATTGGGCGCATCCGGCGGCGTGGCGTTACGCCAGCTTTCGATCAAATCGGTGCGCAGCAGCACCAGCAGCATCAAGGCCAGCAAACCGATGGCCAAAGCCGACACTTGCACCACGGTTTGCACGGGCTGGGCGGTCAACTGCCGCACAGACAAAGTCCAGGCGGTGGGTAACTGAGTGGGCCAGCGGTGGCTCAGCCCTCGCAAGGCCAGCACGACCAACCAAGTCAGCAGGGCAAACAGCAACACCGCGCCAGCAAACCCGCCTAAGGCAATGCCACCGAGCTTCCAGTCTCGCGCCACCAAAAGCAGCAACGCAGCCAAACTGATCAGCCCCGCTCCCCACGCCAACATCGACAGCGGCTTGAGCGCCCCGAGGTCTCTGCGCATCACCCTCAGCGGGGGCACTTGCGCCAACTGCAGCACCGATGGCAAGCCAAAGCCCAGGGTCAGCAAAATGCCGACGCCTGTACCCACAGCAAACGGCCGCCACCCAGGAGGTGGCAAGGCCACAGCCACGAGATCAGCCAAAAGTGCCACAAACACTTGGTGGCAAAACCAGCCCAACACCAAGCCAATCGCACTGGCAACCAGCCCGACCAACAAAAATTCGATGGCATAGATACGAGCCATCAGACCTTGCGGCACCCCTAAAACCCGCATCAGTGCGCAATCATCGAGTCTGTTTTGGGCAAAATCTCGCGCCACCATGGCCACTGCGACGGCAGACAACAGCCCAGCCAACAGCGCCACCAGACGCAAAAACAATCCCGCACGGTCCAAGGTCGATCGCATCTCGGGGCGGCCTTGGTCCATGGTCTCGACACGAACTCCGCGAACGTCAGCGGATCGCTTGGTTGCTTCAGCGACAAATTGATCGACCTCGACTTTTCGGTCACCCGAAAGGGCAACCTGGGAGCGATAGCCTGCGTCTTGAGGGCGGGCGGGGCCTGCTACCAGCAAACGATAAGTCACGCGGCTGGCGGGCTGAACCAGCTCGGTCCCAGCCAGATCGGATGCACGGATCATCACCCGGGGCGCAAACGACATGAACCCTGCGCCACGATCAGGCTCCGTGGCAATCACGGCGGCGAGTCGGAACAACTTTTCACCCAACCAGACCGAGTCCCCTAATTGGAGGTTCAAGGCCAGCAGCACGCCCGCATCCACCCAGGCCGTACCCAGATCTGGCCCGCCAACCGGGGCCTCACGGTCAGACTTGACGGTTCCATCGCGCTGCACCGCGCCCAATTTGAGCTTGCCCCGCAAAGGGTAGGCCACATCGACCGCCTTGAGCGCAACCAATTTGCTGTCGCCCCCTTTGTCATCAGGGGCGCGGGCCATGCTGGCCAGCACGACTGTGGACGTTTGACGCAAACCGCGCTGTTTCGCCGCATCGGCGAAGGCGGCTGGCACCGGCTGATCCGCCACCACCACGGCATCACCCCCGATCAACTGGGCCGCATCACGCGTGAGCCCTGCTTCAATGCGATCCGCAAAAAAAGCGACCGCGCTCAAAGCCGTGACGGCCAGCACAACGGAGACGAGCAAAAAACGCATGCTGCCGGACCGCCAGTCTCGCCGCATCTGGGTCCAGGCCCAGCGCCAGACGGAAACTCGCAACCCAACAAAATCAATCTTGGTGTCCTGCATGTAGCGGCCAAATTCAGCGATGATGGAGCCGTGATTGTGACGCCCACCGCTTGCCCTTGCCATGCCTGTTGATTACCTGCGAACCCTGACTGCACCTGAGCGAACCCGGCGAACCAATATCCACCTGGGTGTGTCCTTGGCTTTCATTGCGGGTGCGACCAACGCAGGCGGCTTTTTGGCAGTGGGTCAATACACGTCCCACATGACGGGCATGGTCTCCAGTTTTGCTGATGCACTGGTCTTGGGGGATCTGTCGCTGCTGTGGGCTTGTGTCACGGCGCTGAACAGCTTTGTCGCTGGCGCCGCCACATGCGCCATCATGATCAACTGGGCTCGTCGACGACGCAGCCGCCACGAATATTCGATGCCCTTGCTGGTTGAAGCGGCCCTGTTGCTGGCCTTTGGCTTGTTAGGCGGCAAGTTCAATGACCATGGGTTCAATGCCGTGGTGTACTGGACAGTGGCCTTGCTGAGTTTTGTGATGGGCTTGCAAAATGCCATGATCACCAAAGTGTCCAACGCCGAGATTCGGACCACGCATGTCACAGGCATGATCACGGACATCGGGATCGAATTTGGCAAGATGCTGTACTGGAACAGCGCCAACGCCGACCCTCAACTGAATCGTGTCGAGGTCAACAAAGAACGGCTTGCGCTGCACATTGCCCTGGTCGGATCATTCAGCATTGGCGCGGTCGTTGGTGCCTTTGGCTTCAAAACCATGGGCTATGTAGCCACCCTGCCACTGGCCATTGCCTTGGCTGTGCTGTCCTTGCTGCAATTCATTCCAGCCAAAAAAACCCGGCGCACTTCGTGATCTATCAACCATGAACGCCAAACTGCGCCCTACCCTGTTTTTGTCTCACGGCTCGCCCATGATGGCCTTGGAGCCGGGTAAAGCAGGCCGATTTTTGAAAGCGCTGGGGCCCAGGATGAACGCCATTTGGGGCAAACCCAAAGCCTATGTGGTCGTGTCTCCCCACACGTCCACGCTGTCACCCGTGGTGTTGGGCGCGGTCACGCACGACACCATCCACGACTTTGGCGGCTTTCCTGCGCCTTTGTATGACGTGCGCTATGACACGGCTGGCGAGCCTGAAGTGGCTCGTCAAATTGCTGCCTTGATGCAAGGCCTGCCAGGCGGTTGCCAATGGCTGGACCGTGGCGGACTGGACCACGGCATCTGGACCTTGCTGATGCACTTGCACCCCCAGGGTGACGTGCCGGTTGTGCCTTTGTCTTTGACACCCCGGGCCACACCCGCACAACTGGTGCAACAAGGCCAAGCCCTGCAAAGCCTGCGGGCACAGAATGTTCAGATCATTGGATCAGGCAGCTTGACGCACAACTTGCAGCGGTTTTTTGGCTCGCCCTCGCCCGAGGACGCGCCTGAAGAGCCCGATTGCCTGGCGTTCAGAGAGTGGGTTCGTGCGGCTGCTGAAACAGGCGATTGGGCATCGCTGCTGAACTACCGAGCCCTGGCGCCTTATGCGGCCACCATGCACCCCACGGATGAGCATTGGCTGCCGTTTTACCTGGCGGCAGGCGCCGCTTGCGATGACGGCCAAGCCACACCCTTGTTTGCCAAGCGGTTGCACTCAGGCGTCACCCACGGCCATCTGGCCATGGATGGTTACGCCTTTGCTTCAAGCAGCGAATCGCTGGAAGGTCTGGTCTAACTGGGCGATCCAACCGGCCTTGTCGGCCTCAGACGCAAAGCTCGCTTCAAAACTGTTGCGAGCCAAGGTGTAGGCATCCTGGGCATCCAGGTTCAAGGCCGCCGCCGTCTCCAGGAAGTTCTGGTTCAGGTAGCCGCCAAAGTAGGCTGGGTCATCCGAGTTGATGGTGATCTTCACTCCCTGCGCCAGCAAGTCCTTCAAGTTGTGCTGCTTGAGGTCCTGGAACACACACAGCTTCACGTTGGACAAGGGGCAAACAGTCAAGGCCGTGCCTTGTTTGATCAAGCGTTGCACCAGGGCCGGGTCTTCCACACAACGCACGCCGTGGTCAATGCGCTCAACGTGCAAGATGTCCAAGGCGTTGTAGATGTACTCAGGGGGGCCTTCTTCACCGGCATGGGCAACCAGATGCAACCCCAACTCCTTGCACTTGGCAAAGACACGGGTGAACTTTTCAGGTGGGTGGCCCCGTTCGCTGGAGTCCAAGCCCACGCCGATGAACAAATCGCGGTAAGGCAAGGCCGCTTCCAACGTAGCCAGTGCAGAGTCCTCTGACAGGTGGCGCAGGAAGCACATGATCAGGGCGGCGCTGACGCCCAGTTCGGTGCGTGCACGCTCGCACGCAGAGGTCAGGCCTTTGATCACGACCTCAAAGGGCACACCACGGTCAGTGTGGGTCTGTGGGTCAAAGAACATCTCGGTGCGCAGCACGTTCTCGGCCTTGCACTTGGTCAGATAGGCCCACGCCATGTCGTGAAAGTCCTGCTCTTTGAGCAGCACTGAAGCACCGGCGTAGTAAATGTCCAGAAAGCTTTGCAGATCGGTGAAGGCATAGGCCGCACGCAAGGCTTCCACACTGGGATACGTCAATGCCACGCCATTGCGCTGGGCCAGGGCAAAGATCAGTTCAGGCTCCAGAGAGCCTTCAATGTGCATGTGCAACTCAGCCTTGGGCATGGCTTGCAGCAA
>JBDKHX010000093.1:0-6040 GCA_039797415.1 Pseudomonadota bacterium
CGGCAATGTGCATCTTCTGGATGCCCTGCCACTGACTCTGCAGTAAGAGATAAAACGCCAACCCGGTTCACTGGGGGCCAAAACAAAAGCAGTAGGTGGTACAGGCGCTTTTTGCGCCTGACGAGTCTTTTTGAGACTCTGGGGCGCTTTGGGGCGTGCGTTGTCACTGCTGTAGTACCCCTTGCTTGAGTCTCCTCCCGATGCGTCGTCCGCTTCAGTCCCCTGCGTTGATCAACGCCTTTTATGACAGCCTGCGCCCTGAGCAGCGTGATACCGCTCAGGCCATGCAGAAAGCCATTGCGGCTGTCGCGCCGCACCTTCGGCCTGAAGTGAAATGGGGCAACCTGTGCTTCATGAACGACAACGACAACATCATGGCCATCGTGCTCTACAAGATGCATGCGCACTTGCAGATCTTCAATGGTGTGCAGTTGGTGGCCGATTTTCCTGAGCTGGACGGCGCGGGGCGCGGCATGCGCCACGTCAAGTTTCGCTACCGCCAGCCGATCAATGACTTACTTGTCAGAGAATTGACACAAGCCAGCCTCGACGCCTGGAACCGACCCGTACCCAAGTGGGGTTAATTCGGTTCCGTATCAGGTGCTGATGGCAGACTTGTATACGATCAACCGAAACACAAACCCCTGTTCTGCCATGCATGCTCTCAACGCCGATCTGCACTGCCACTCTACGGTGTCAGACGGTACCTTGTCGCCTGAGGATCTGGCGGCGCGGGCCAGCGCAAATGGTGTCCAGCTTTGGGCCTTGACCGACCACGACGAGGTGGGCGGTCAGCATCGAGCCCGCGCAGCGGCTCATGTGCATGGCATGAGCTATCTCACCGGCTCCGAAATCTCGGTTACCTTTGCCAATCAAACGGTTCACATCGTTGGGCTGGGTTTTGATGCAGACAATGCCGCGTTGGTGCAGGGTCTCAGCGATACCCGCAATGGCCGTGAGCGCCGTGCCCGTGACATGGCTGCGGACCTGGAACGGGTGGGCATTACCGGCACGTTTGAGGGGGCGCTCAAATACGTGGGCAACCCGGATCTGATCTCCCGAACCCACTTTGCACGCTACATGGTTGAGATCGGCGTGTGCGCAGACCCCCATGATGTCTTCAAAAAATACCTCACTGAAGGCAAGCCTGGTTTTGTAGAACACCGTTGGGCCAAACTGGCTGACGCTGTCAAATGGATCACCGAGGCGGGCGGCATTGCCGTGATTGCGCACCCCGGTCGATACAACTTCACCCCCAATGAAGAGTTTGCCTTGTTCACCGAGTTCAAAAACCACGGCGGGCAGGGCGTTGAGGTGGTCACCGGTAGCCACACTGTGCCTGAGTATCAAAAATACGCAGACATGGCGCAGGAGTTCGATTTGCTGGCCTCGCGTGGCTCGGACTTCCACTCCCCAGGCGAAAGCCACACCGATCTGGGCGCCTTGCCAGACTTGCCCGGCCGGGTCAAACCCGTTTGGGAAGCGTTGGAACATCGCATCTTGATGCCCTGAGCTTGTTTCCTGCGGCCTGTTGAGCGGTTAGGCTAGCGTCTATGGCTCAATACTTTGAAGTACACCCTCAGCAACCCCAGGCGCGCCTGCTCAAACAAGCAGCAGACATCTTGCACAAAGGTGGCATCGCCGCCATTCCGACTGATTCGTCTTATTCGCTGGTCTGCCACCTGGATGACAAGTCTGCCGTGGATGCCATGCGGCGCATCCGGGGTGTCGATGAACGCCATCACCTGACCTTGTTATGCCGGGATTTGTCCGAGTTGGCCAATTACGCCCGAGTCGACAACAAACAGTACCGTTTGCTGAAACTGGCCACGCCCGGCCCCTACGCCTTCATTTTGGAGGCGACCAAAGAAGTGCCTCGCCGTGTGTCTCACCCCTCACGCCGCACCATTGGCTTGCGCGTGCCGGATCATGTCGTGACACAGGCTTTGCTGGAGATCATGGGCCAACCTTTATTGGCCACGACCTTGATCCTGCCGGACCAAGAAGAGGCACTGAACGACGCGCACGACATCCGGGAAAAGCTGCAAAAGCGGATCCAAGCGGTTGTCGATGCCGGGGCGTGCCCCATGGAGCCCACAACCGTCATTGATTTGACGGACGGCGACGCCAAGGTCATCCGTCAGGGGCGTGGTGACTTGGCCGCGTTGGGCTTGTCTGCCTGAGCCTGAAGGGCCAGTACAAGCCAAGCCGGATCAAAACCCAGGTGCCATTGATCGCGAACCTTCATCAAAGGCACGCCCGGTGAACCTTGCAACTCGTACTGGGCCAAACACGCCGCAGACTGTTCGACATTGCACTCGGAAAAGGGCACCTGATTGCTCTTAAGCCAGGTTCTGGCCTTGGCGCAGTAGGGGCACGTTGACGTGGTGTACATCACCACATCTTTGGCCTGAACGGCTTGCTGACTCAGCACCCGTTTGAGTTCGTCAGCTTGGCGCTGGTCCTGCCACCAATTCATGGCTTCAGTGGCGCCCAGCACCACCACGATCAAGACAGCCAGCGACCACAACGACGTGGCCTTACGTGCTGGCTCTTTGGGTGTCATGCCTTTTGGCCCAGCTTGCTTTCTTGCCCAGCCAGCAGTTTGCGAATGTTGGCCTCATGGCGCCAGATCAACAAGGCGCTCATGATCACCACCACGGCAGTGGTGATGTTCACCCCTTGCAGGTAGATCTGAATCAGTGGTGCAGCCAAAGACGCTGTCAAGGCAGCCAGGGATGAATAACGGAAGATCGCAGCCATCGCGATCCAGACCAGCAGCACCAAGCCGCCCAGTGCGCCGGCAAATCCAAGCAGCACGCCAGCGGCCGTGGCCACGCCTTTGCCGCCTTCAAACTTGAAAAACACCGGCCACAGGTGGCCAATGAAAGCACCCAGGCCTGCGGCGGCCACAACCTGTTGCGACAGACCCTGGTCCAGACCCAATCGCAAGGCCACGATCACAGGCACATAACCTTTGACGGCATCAAACAACAAAGTCAGGATGGCTGCAGCTTTGTTACCAGAGCGCAAAACATTGGTGGCACCTGGGTTGCCAGAGCCGTATGTACGGGGGTCAGCCAAGCCAAACAGGCGGCTGACGATCACGGCAAACGACAAAGACCCAACAAGGTAGGACACCACGGCAGCGATGGCAGTCAAAGCGATGGGATCAAGGCTATTGAGATTCATGGACTTCAGAGAGGGGGATGTCAACAGGGCGCAAGTGTAGTGGCACCTGTTGAAAGTCTTGACACAAATTCCGCCAGCTTAGGGGGCGAGGTGGGTTTATCCCATGTCGATGAGCTTGCCGCCGTCATGACAATGCGCGAGTTTGGGGCATCCCGTTCACGGTTTCCTATGATCACATATCAAAAAAAGCAGGTTTGGCGGCGTACCAGGGTATGGGCACTGGTCATTGGCGCGGTGGTTGGCGCTGGCGGATGGTGGTGGGTGTCTCATCCTGACCAGCCTTCGCAGACCCAAACAGATTCTGTGCAAGCTTCCTCCTCGTGGCCAGGCGTCACGGCCGGCGCCAAACTGGCCGAATCGGCTTTGGTGACCACGCCGCCTGTGATGGAAGATGGCCGCCCCGCTGACTTCACGCCCGAGGACTGGGCTGCACTGAAGGAGGCCATGGCCAAAACGCCCAACCCCAAGGCTGAAACAGAGCGTGTGGTCAAGTATTTGCGCTTCCAGCGAGGGTTTGAGCAATGGAACAGCATGAAGGACTCGCCCGACGTGGCGCACCGCCAGGAATTGGCCAAGCGCTTGTTGGAGCAGGTGCCCGAGCGCATGCGCAATGGTGAGACCACCATGGGCGAGGCCCTGATGCTGACAACCGCCTTGTGGACCGACCTGGAGCCTAACGAAGCGGTTCGCAAGCAGCGCATCGAAGAGTTCAAGGCGATTTTGGCCAACTCATCGCCCAAGGCTGACCCTGAGCAACTGGCGCGTGACGCCTCTCAGTTGGCCGAGTACAAGCGCCGTGAGGCTGCCATCGTGGCCGATTGGCAAGCTAAACCTGCCGCGCAGCGTGACCAGGCCAAGCTCGAAGAGTCTTTGGAGTCTGCTCGGCGTGCGGTTTACGCCAGTGATCAACATTGATCCAAGCAGGTTCATGCGGGAGGCCGATAAAATGCCCCCCGCATGACAAGTTCGACCGACACCCGAAACAAACTGATCTGGGGCCTGCTGGCTCTGGCCATTGGCGCAGCCTTGTGGCGGCATGCCGCTGTGCTGGCGCCATTTTTTCTCAGCTTGATCCTGGCTTATGGTTTGCGGCCCTTGGTTGACGCCATGGCCCGTAAGGGCATGCCGCGTGCGCTGGCTGTCAGCTTTGCCTTGCTGGGCATGGTGTTGTTTGCGGCGACGGCCCTGGTCCTGTTGGTTCCCATCATTTCTGAATTGGCCCCCAGGCTGAAGCAACAATTGCCCGATCTGGCCGTGTCTGTCTGGCATGGGCTGGTGCCTTACCTGAGCAAATGGGGTGTAGCCGTACCGACCAGTGCCGAGGCCATCAAGGGCGAGTTGATCCATTGGATTCAAACCCACGTTCCTCAATGGAGTGGTGCTCTGCTGCAGTCTGTGATGATTGGTGGCAGTGGTTTGCTGACCGCGCTGGGCTTTTTGTTCCTGGTGCCCGTGTTGACGTTTTACTGCTTGCTGGACTGGGATCAGCTCTCTGCCAAAACACGGGACTTGCTGCCACCACGGTGGCGCGTGGCCACCTATGCTGTGCTCGATGAGTGCGATGCCGTCCTGGGGCAGTACCTGCGGGGGCAGTTGCTCGTCATGGTCTCGCTGGCTGTTTACTACAGCGTGGGTTTGAGCCTGGCCGGTTTCGACCTGGCCTTACCCATTGGCGTGTTCACAGGCCTGGCGATCTTTGTGCCTTACCTGGGTTACGGCTTGGGCATGGTCTTGGCCATTTTGGCCGGGGCGTTGCAATACGCGGGGCAAGATCAGGGCTTGGTGTACCCCGTCATGGCTGTGGCCGTGGTTTATGGCTTGGGGCAGGTGATTGAAAGCGTGTTCTTGACCCCGCGCCTGGTTGGCGAACGCATTGGCCTGCACCCCATTGGCGTCATCCTGGCTTTGCTGCTGTTTGGTCAATGGGCTGGCTTGTTGGGCGTGCTGATCGCCTTGCCTGCCGCTGCCGTCGCGGTGGTGTTGATGCGCCATGTCCTGGCTTGGTATCGCACCAGTCGGCTCTACCAAGATTGATGTCATGACCTTACTTGTTGCGACATCACCTGCGGACCATCCATCGGTGCCCCAGCAGGGTGACTTCCTGATGCGTCAGATCCCATTGGATCTGGGGCCTGCTTTGGCGCCAGGTTTTGATGCGTTCATCGAAGGCGATAACCACCAAGCCCTGACCTGGTTCAAGCAATGGCCGCAACCTGGCCATACCCAATCGCCGGTTTACCTGTGGGGCGAATCAGGCTCAGGCAAGACCCACCTGCTACGAGCCCTGATCGAAAAAGCGCAGGCGCTGCAATTTGGCGTCATCTGGCTCAACGCCCAGACCTGCCAGATGTGGGATGCGCCCGATCCGGATGGCCCTACATTGGCCGTGATCGACGATTGCGATCAGCTCGACGAGCACTACCAGCACTTGGCTTTCAACCTGTTCATTGAGTCCGCGACAGCGGGAACCTGCGCCTGGGCAGGTGAGGGTGAAGTGCCGGTGTTGAGCATCGTAGCGGCTGGTCGTGTCCCGCCTGTTGATTTGCCCGTTCGTGATGACCTGCGCACCCGACTGGGCTGGGGGCTCACCTTTGCGCTCGAAGGCTTGGGCGAATCAGGTGTGCGCGATGCCTTGCAGCGCGAAGCTGCTCGCCGTGGCATCGCCTTGGGTGAGGGCGTGATGAGCTACCTGATGACGCGTTACACCCGCGACCTCGGATTTTTGATGGCACTGTTAGACCGACTGGACCGCTTCGCCCTGGCTGAGCACCGCACCGTCACCGTGCCCTTGCTGAAACAAATGCTGGCCTTGGAGACCACATGAATCTGTGCCTGTTTGACCTGGACC
>JBDKHX010000094.1:0-6030 GCA_039797415.1 Pseudomonadota bacterium
GCTTGCGTGTCCAAGGGCGAGCGCTGAGCAAATGCGTTGTAGGTGTCTGCCGCCTCTTTGGGGCGGTCTTGCTTGAGGTAGAAGTCCGCCAACTGTTCGTACACGAGCAGCGCGTAAGCCTGACGCAAGGGTTTGGCGGTGTACGCCATGATGCTGTCTGGCCCCTGCAGGTTGGCAAGACTCAAGCTGACACCTCGGAAGGTGTCGACCAACAGTTCGCGCTCGGAACGACCCAAGGTACTGGGGGTGACCAAGGTGGTGGAGCCGGGGCTGCTGGCCAGCTTGATGTCCAACACACCAAAGAAGGATTGCAAGGCCTCGTCAAACTGACCCTGCTTGAAACGGGCCCAGCCTTGCATGAACAAGGCGCGTTCACGATAGGCGTTGGCTTGGTCTGTCCGAAGCAGAGATGAATAGGCGTTTTCAGCCTCAGCAAACTGACTGGCGCTGAAGGCCAACTCGCCTCGTCGGAACTGGGCCTCATCAAGGTAGGCGGTGCGAGGATGCTCCTGCACCAACTGCGTCAAGGTCTTGAGCGCGGCCTCCAGATCACCAGCTTGTTCTTGTGCACGGGCCAACTGGTACAGCACTTGATCGCGATTGGGGGCATTGGGATGCAATGCCAACTGCTCTTCGTAGCGAATGATGGCGGCACGGTAATCGGGCGAGGCATTGGTCTCGCCGTTAGCCTTGTCGGCGCGGGCCATTTCCAGGTCCGCCAGACGACGCATGGCCTCAGCACTCAGCGCGGCATTGGGCGCCGTAGCCAAAAATTGCCCATAGGCTTTGATGGCTTGGGTTTCACTGACGCCCTCAACCTCGTCAGGCGTGACCGACAACTCAGCCTTGGCCAAGCTTTGCAAGGTAGCGGGTTGACGGTCCTTATCCATGCTGCCGCATGCGGTCAGCAAGCACACGGAAGCCAGTAGGGTCAAACTATGGCTTGGGCGCATTGTTCGCATCCTGGTTATCAGCGCTATGAGGTGTCACGCCATTTTTCGACTTACTGGCCGCAGTGGCCTGGTCATACAACTGCGCCACGGCAAAACGGGCCTGCACCAAATACGTTGCCAAGTTATCCTTTTGCGCAAACAAGTCAGCCACGGCCATGTTTTGCAAAACAAGCTGCTGCTCTGAGGCCAAGGCTTCGACCTTGGGCATCAAGGTTTGCACTGTTTGGCTGACCGCTTGAACACGGCCATCAAACTGATCCAGGCGATTCGGCTCATCGCGGAGGAACTGCGCGATACCCGCATTTCGCTTGTCAGCCTGCGCCAGCGCTTCTCGCGCATCGGTCAAAGCAGATTTGAGCTTCCACACACGCGTGGGCTCATCTTGAGAGATCTGCCAACGCAGCAAACCAGCCACCATGCGAACGCGGTCTTTCGCCTTGGCGATCTCAGGCGCTGCACCTGACTTGTTCGTCATGGCTTGCAGGCGCCCAATGGTGTCCAGCATGTCGCGTTGGTGAGGGCTGGCAAATGCGAGGCCATCCATACGGGCCTCACTTTGAGCCAGGTCGGCTGTCAACACTTCAACCTGTTGGCGAAGGGCGGCCACCTTTGAAGCACCCGCTTGCGCATTGACCCGTTTGGCATACTGGTCAAACGTCATGCGCTTGCTGACCAAGGCTTGTTCAAGCTGGTAGGCCTGGTCTTGGCGGCTTTGCAGGTTGTGACTCAAGCCGCGCAAATCACGCAGGTTCTTGTAGCCCTCACGAAATGCGTTTTGCGCCAACACGCCTTTCAGATAAGCCACATGCGGCACATCGGGCAAGCTATCTAGTTGCCAGCCAGCCTCGTCATCCTGGCCAGTCTTGATGGCAGACAAGGCCTCCAGCCATCGACCTGAACGCACGAAGTCGATGGCGGTGTCCAGGTTCTGACGCTCTTGCTCAAAGGTCTGGATGGCGTCAAGGTATAGCTGAATCGCTTTGCCGTTGGCTCGCAATTGCGAGTAGGCGTATGGCACGGCAATCCGGGCTTCCAGTGCAGCAGGGTCGGTTGCATCTCGCTTGCTCAAGGCCAGCCATGGCACCAAAGCCGATTGGGGTGCTTGCTGCTCCATCGCAGCCCAGCCATATCCCAATAGAGCTTTGCTGCTGTCGGCCCCCTCCAGTGGCACACGCTCAAGATAACGTCGTGCGGCTGCGGCGTCCCGAGATTTCAGGGCAGCAAAACCCAGGGCCACGTTGGTGCGATCACGCAACGCGCGGTTTTCATCTGTATCAGCTGGCTCGTTACCCAATGCGTCCAAGGTGGCAGTGCCTTCGGCCACTTGGCCAGCCTTGATTTGCGCCACGCCCAGGTTGTAGCGGGCAAAGCGCGAAGGGGTCTTATCCAGCAAAGCAATCAGCACCCGCACCGCACCACGGTAGTCGGCACGAGCCATCAGCAACTGCGCTTGCAACAGGCCTCGCTCTTCATCCAATGGGGCTGCGACCACACGCTGCACACGCGATAAGGCATCTTCAGCCAAGTCAAACTGGCCACGCTGAAACCGAACCTTGGCCAAATTCACCCATGCACGATCTCGGGCTTGGGCCGATGTGGCCCGCTCTGACAATTTGGCAAATGCCTCGCCCGCATCGCGGTGCTGGCCATACGCCAACAGCATGCTGGCACGCAGAGCATCTACCTCTTCATCGCGCAAGCCCAGGCGGTGAAACTGCTGCGATGTCGTCAATGCGGCCAGCGCAGATGCATCATCGAGCTGATACAAACGAAAAGCCACATCACCGAAATACGGTGCTTTGATGCTTTTAGCAGGAATGGGGTCAGGCGTTGGTGCGGCGGCAACGGGCAAATCCCAAGCGGCCAGCACGCTCAGTGCCAACAGGCTCCATCCGAATGATCGATGCAAGTGACGCATGGCTGATTACTGCCAAACCTTGACGGCCAACTCCGGCTGTAGCTTGGCGCTGGGGTCTTCAATGCGCAGCTGGATGTACTTGGCGTCGATGCCCTTTTCAAACTTCACATTGGCGCTGCGTTTGTATGGACGGTCACCAGGACCGACGCCAGTGAAGGTTGCCACCAACTCGTGCTCACCCACCTTCAAATTAGCCAGATAGAGACGCTGCACGGCACCACGCTGCAAGGCTTGCAACTCTTGGGGCTTGTAGAGATAGTTGGCGACCATTTTGTCATCCAGACTGATTTGGACCGACTCCAAATTGAATGACTTGCCCACATCCAGGGACACGAACACCGCCAACTGGGTGCTGGCGGGGTAGAGCAACTCTTCTTCCAAGACTTGCAAATCACGGTTCAGCTGTATGGCATCCCGCTTGGCCGCTTGCACACGATCGTCCAACGTAGCGGCATTGGGCGCAACAGCCGCAGGTGTCGTGCGTTGGGCAGACTTGTTGGCAGCAGCAGGTGTTGCCTTGGCTGCTTCGGCCGCGTGACTGACCTGGAACAGGCTCACACATGTCAGCAACAGGCTGAAAATCAATGGCAAGGCACGTTGACGCATGAGGTGTACTTTTGAAGGCGGATGTTCGGTGCAATAGTGTGCCTTGCAACCCAGGATGAAGGCGCACCGGCACACAGGCTGCCTGTTGCCAAACGTATCGCAGATCAAGGGGCTTCAGAGAGAAGCCCGCATGCGCACCAACTTGACTCGTCTTTTAACCCCCCGAAATGAACGTGGGGAAAGCACGAGGCGCCCGGTTTTCCACGCGCGTCGGAGGCCCTGAAGTGGGCCCAGACAATCGGCACGCAAAAGCATATGATTCATATACATTACGTATATTCATTCAAAGTCAAAAGCAACCATGGGTATCGTCAAAATTTCAGATGCAATGCATGAGAACTTGCGCGTAGCCAGCAATGCTTTGAGCCGCTCCATCAATGCGCAAGCAGAACATTGGATGCGCGTGGGCATGCTGGCCGAGATCCATCCAGAACTGGATCACCGTGAAATCTGCAAACTTTTGATTCAATCCGAATTAGCGGGAGGCTTCGATCTGGCCACAGCCTTGGCTGCACCCGTTAGCAAAACACGCACAGCCGCCACCGGGAAACATTGATGGCTCGCACCGTCCCCATCCATTCGGCAGCGGACTTGGTCATGGCCAAAAAGGCAGCGCAATTGGCGGCTGAGGTTCTATGCATGATCAAGCCCCATGTGGTGCCAGGCGTGAGCACCGAAACGCTGGATCAAATTTGTCACGACCACATCGTGAAGGTTCAGAACGCGATACCTGCCAACGTGGGGTATCTGGGTTATCCAAAGACGATCCTGACCTCGGTCAATCACGAGGTGTGCCACGGCATCCCGTCGACCAACAAGATCTTGAAAAATGGCGACATCGTCAACATTGATGTGGCCGTGATCAAAGATGGCTGGCACGGCGACACCAGCCGGATGTTTTGCGTCGGCACACCCAGCGCACAAGCTCAGCGTTTGGTAGACACGACTTACCAAGCCTTATGGATGGCCATCAAGCAAGTCAAACCCGGGGCTCATCTGGGTGACATCGGGCATGCCATTCAAACGGTTGCTCAACGCGAGGGCTTCAGCGTGGTGCGTGAATACTGCGGACACGGCATCGGACAGATCTACCACGACGTGCCACAGGTACTGCATATCGGACACAAGGGGCACGGCCTCCGGCTTGAGACCGGCATGATGTTCACCATCGAGCCCATGCTCAATGCAGGAGGGCGAGAAACCATCGAACTGGAAGACGGATGGACTGTTGTGACCAAGGACCGATCCTTATCCGCGCAATGGGAACACATGGTCGTGGTGACGGAAACCGGATATGAAGTCTTGACGGCTTGGCCCGATGGCAACGGGCGCTATCCACCCATTTGACAAAACGGCCAAGCTCTTTGCATCGCTACGCGGGCTCGTTGTGTACGCGCTTGCTCGTGCCTTAATGAACCCACAGCACCTCAAACTGCTGCCGGATTAGAGCGACCTGTATCGACACCTCATCACCCTCGCATTTACCCAGCATGGCCCTGCCCAAGGGTGATTCGCTGCTGACGACCTGAACAAGCTGATCGCTGCTGACCAGCTTCATGCTGCCGCCATCGGGCCCGAGAAAAAGCTGTTGCTGTTTGTCGTCGGAGTCGACCAGACAAACCAGCGCGCCAAGCTGTATCCCTTGGTGGGCGTCGTAGGGGCTGGGGCGAAATTGCCGCCAATGGGTCATCGCCTGGCGGATGGCTTCAGCACGACGAGCTTGGCCGGTGGCCAGGTAGGCTGCTTCGAGTCCCATTGTGTCGTACTTGTTTTCGGCGATGTTTTCTTCGTGAGTCGCCGTTTCATGAGCAACCCGCGCAGCCTGTTCGACTTGCAGCAGATCTTCGGCGAGCCGTTCCAGCACCAACTGCTGCAGCAAGAATTTATCCATGATGAAGGGTGAGCATCTCGAACAAGCGGGGGCAGGCCTTGATTATGAAGGGCGCCACCAGGCTTCAGCGCTTCTGGCGGTTGCAGATGAACTCTGCTTTTGCGGTCCGACGCCCCACAACAAAAAAAGGCCCCGATGACTCCAACAAATAAAGTCCGTCGAGAACCGATGCGATAAGTGCTTGAATTTATTAGACGACCAAAGCGCAGGAAAGTCCGTCGGAATTCTTCCAGCCAATACTTTGCGTCACTCACGACTAAAGAAAGTCCGTCGAAGCTTCACCAAATCACGTAGATGCAGGGAGCCTTTGCAACACGAATTTGCCTCTTTCGGCTACACGCGGTGAACTGTCAGAGGCCAATTGACGCGCCAGCGGCACTGCAGCACGACCCAGAGCATCCATCCCTCTAACAAGCGCTTCCGCAGCGACAGCTCTGACTATGCAAGAACGGTCAGATGCGGCCAGATCCATTGTTTTGAGGAGTGGAGGGGCTTCCTGGAGTGCTCTTTCACCAAGGACGTTCCGGGTTTTGCCTTTACAGGTTCGCACGTCCGTCCACTGCCATTTCCGGCTCTGCACCCAAACAACACGCCCAGCCAACTGCGCTCGATAGGCTGTTGCACGCACGGCCGGTTGAACCGCATGCTTTGCGATGTCAGCC
>JBDKHX010000095.1:0-6009 GCA_039797415.1 Pseudomonadota bacterium
ACAAAACCAAATTGCTAAATGGAACACACTATTGTGCTGCCTAGATGAAAGAAGAAGGATCGGCAACCATGATCCCTAACCACGGAGAAGTCATGCAGGAAACACAAACGCCACCCACTGAGCCTGTGGTTCAGGTGCCGGTCATGGTGGCGGCCGAATTGCAAGATTCCTTGTTGGTCGTTATGCGTGATTTACAGCGCTTGGTCGGTCTTTTAGACCATGCCACAAGCAACTTGATGGCGCGGTTTTCCGAGGCCAACGGCCTGCTTAACGACGGCGTAGAGCTTGGCTCCAATACCGCTGAACTTGAAGCGGCACGCACGGCCCTGCGCAGTGCGGTGACGGAGTTGCAATTTCACGACATGGCCACCCAACTCATTTGGCACACCTCGCAGGTCCTGCAAGGCTGTGCCTTTCGTCTGTCGGCAGAAACCATGGAACGGGATGAAGATGAGCTAGAGGCACCGATTGAGCCCATTGTTCCTGAGCGTCCCAACCCCGTCACCCAAAGCGAGATGGACGTAGGCTCCATCGAACTGTTTTAATTTTTTAGATAAACAACACCCTCTGCTGGAGTTTGTACATGCACGCAATTCTTACTGTCGATGACTCGCCATCCATGCGAAAAATGGTGTCGTTCACTTTAACCGGCGCAGGTTACAAAGTGATCGAAGCGGTCGATGGCGTAGATGCCTTGGAAAAGGCCCAAGCACACCCCTTCGCTCTGGTTTTGGCCGACCAGAATATGCCCCGGCTCGATGGCATTGGGCTGACCAAAAAACTGCGCGAAGACCCGCGCTTTAAGCAAGTGCCGATTCTGATTTTGACCACCGAATCGAGCGATCAAATGAAGCAAGCTGGCCGTGCAGCAGGTGCCACGGGGTGGCTGGTAAAACCCTTTGACCCCAATCGCTTAATTGAAGTGATTCAAAAAGTTATTCGCTAAGCGCTGCCTAAGAACTGCAGCAGTTAAGGAGTTTGAAGATGGCAGATACCCACGGCAGTGCGGATAGCGATTTTGACCTGACCCAGTTTTACCAGGTCTTTTTTGAAGAGGCGGCCGAAAATCTAGATCAGATGGAGCAAATGCTGCTCAATTTGGATTTAACGCAAGCCAACGATGAAGAGCTCAACGGCATCTTCCGCTGTGCCCACTCGATTAAAGGGGGCTCGGCCACCTTTGGCTTCACCGATGTGGCTGAATTAACCCACAAGATGGAATCGCTCCTCGACCGACTGCGCCGCCATGAAATCACTCCGATTCCAGAAATGGTCGATGCCCTGCTTGAATCGGCCGATGCCTCGCGCAGCTTGTTGGCCCGCCACCAAGCTGGTGGGGCCGGCGAAGCCGTGCCCACCGGGGATTTGGTGCGGCGCATTGTGGATTTGGCCGCAGGCAACCGCCCCAATGCAGCCCCCGCCACGGCCACGGCAGCAGTGGCGGCACCAGCGCCGCAGGCTCCAGCCCCAATCAAGGTGGCCACAGCGGCACCAGCCCTGACCAATGGCGAGCGCTTGCTGCAGCTGAAAATCGGCCCCGTCGAAAATTTGGAGGCGGTCGATGCCATCAAAGAACTGTTTCGCGATATTCCAGGCCTGGGAAGCATCGAAGACCTGGCGTGTGATCAGCCTCAGCACCGCCTGTTTCAAGTAAAAACACAAGCCACCAACGACGATTTGCTCGACTTGATGGTCTTTCATGTCAGCAAAGAACAAGTCCACATCACCGACCAGGTGGGCGCTGTGCCATCTGCAACGGCCCCCATGGCCATGGGCTTGGCCGATCCCGATGCAGCCTTAATGGAGGCCGATGTTGATCACATTCAGCCTTATGGCTTGTTCGATGGCGCACCGGGCATCCCCGACACTGCGGTCGCCATGCCCTCCGCTGCTGAGACGGATGCCGTAAAAACCGAAGCCCCCAAAGCGGCTGTGCGGGCCAATATGGCGCAGATGGAATCGACCAGCATCCGGGTGGATGTGAAAAAAGTTGATCAGTTGATCAATTTGGCTGGTGAGCTGGTCATTATTCAGGCCATGCTGGCACAAAACAGCCAAACCCTTGATCCCACAGCCAATCAGCAATTGCTCTCTGGTTTAGCTGATTTGGATCGCAACACCCGTGATTTGCAAGAAGCGGTGATGTCGATTCGGATGATTCCGATGTCCACCGTGTTCAGCCGCTTCCCACGTATGTTGCGTGATTTGGCCAACAAGCTGGGTAAGAAGGTTGAGCTGGTCACACAAGGTGAAGCCACCGAACTGGACAAGGGCCTGGTTGAAAAGATCACTGACCCATTGACCCACCTGGTTCGCAACTCGTGCGACCACGGTGTTGAAATGCCTGCAGATCGCATTGCCAAGGGCAAGCCTGAAGTCGGCACCATTACCCTGGCAGCGTCACACCAAGGCGGCTCGATCGTGATTGAAGTGCGCGACGATGGTCGTGGGCTGAACCGCGACAAGTTGCTGTCCAAAGCCCGTGAAAAGGGCATCGACGCACCAGACAGCATGACCGACTCGGAAGTCTGGGGCCTGATCTTTGCGCCGGGCTTCTCCACAGCAGATCAAGTGACGGACGTGTCCGGTCGCGGGGTCGGTATGGACGTGGTCAAGAAAAACATCACGTCGCTTGGTGGTACGGTTGAAATCGACTCCGCCGAGGGCTATGGTATGCGTGTGGCGGTTAGGCTGCCACTGACTCTGGCCATCATGGACGGCATGAGTGTGGGTGTGGGCGAAGAGGTCTACATCTTGCCGCTGTCCTCTGTGGTCGAAAGCTTCCAGGTCAGCCCAGAAATGGTCAAGACCGTCGGCGGTTCAGGCCGCGTGGTGGAAGTACGCGACGAATACATGCCGGTGATCGAGCTGGAAAAAGTCTTCCAGGTGCCGCGATTCGATTGGGAGCACAACTCCGGAATCATGGTCGTGGTCGAAGCAGAAGGTGGCCGAGTGGCCATGCTGGTTGACGAGTTGTTGGGACAACAGCAAGTGGTGGTCAAGAACCTGGAGAGCAACTACCGCAAGGTCAGTGATGTCTCGGGTGCCACCATCATGGGCGACGGTCGAGTTGCCTTGATTCTGGATGTGGGCAGTCTGGTGCGTCGTTCGCGCCACTGATCGCCATCACAAGAACTAGGAGAGCACAGCAATGGGCATGATGGAAACGCTGGACGTGCAAACCGCTCTGGCCCGCGAATACCTCACCTTCCGCTTAGGCGATGAAGAGTACGGCATCGATATCCTGAAAGTGCAGGAAATCCGTGGCTACGAGAACCCCACTCGGATTGCCAACGCACCGCACTTTCTCAAGGGTGTGATCAACCTGCGCGGCACGATTGTTCCAATCGTTGATTTGCGCTTGAGATTTGGTTGCGACCTGTCTGAGTACAACACCTTCACTGTCACGATTGTCTTGCACATCGGTTCACGCACCATTGGTGCCGTGGTCGACTCGGTGAGCGACGTGATGGAGATCCCTGCCGATGCGGTTCGTCCTGCACCGGAAATGAATTCAGCCATCGACGCGGCCTACATCCGCGGTCTGGCGCAAGTTGGCGAGCGCATGGTGATCCTGCTGGACATCGAAAGCCTGCTGATGAGCCCAGAGATGTGTCTGATTGACTGATTCATTCACCAACTAATTAACCCCATTCAGGAGCGACCCATGAAGTTTCGTTTTGCTCAAGCAGTACCGTTGTTCATGTCAGTCGCTTTTGCCTGGTCCTACGCGGCCGAAGGTGGGGCGACCAAAGACGATGCCATCGGCATGGTCAAAAAGGGTGTGGCTTATGTGAAGGCCAACACCCATGACAAGGCTTATGCGGAGTTCAGCGACAAAGAAAACAAGACCTGGCACAACCAGGATCTTTACCTGGTCGTTTATGGCCTGGATGGCACCGTGCGTGCCCATGGTGCCAATGCCAAGATGATTGGCAAGAACCTCATTGAGCTCAAAGACATTGATGGCAAAGCCTTTGTCAAAGAGCGCGTTGATCTGGCCAAGTCTCAAGGTACGTTCTGGCAGGACTACAAGTTCACCAACCCTGAAACCAAAAAGATTGAGCCCAAAACCATGTATTGCGAACGCCTGGATGACAGCGTGGTTTGCGGCGGCATTTACAAGTGATCAGCTAAGGAGCTTGGCGTGAAACTACGATCCAAACTGATGGCCGCACCGGTGTTTGCCAGTGCGGCTTTATTTTTGTCGTTGGCGGGGTTTTTGTGGGTGCTGGGGTCGTATCGCGATCAGGCGCAAGAAAAACATGAAACCAGCGCCATGACCCAGTTTGCAGTGTCAGGCATTCGCGAGCAAGTCTCCAATGCCCACATGACCTTGTACAAAACGGCCACCATCATCTCGTCATTGAATGATGAGCAGGTCAAAGCCATTCGGGCCAATTTGGTGAAGGACGCGGGCAAGGTCAACCAGATGCTGGATGCCAGCTTGGGCAAGGACGAGCAAGCGTCACAAGGCATCGGTGAGTTCAAAAAAGCTTTGGCTGTTTATTTGAAGTCTGCTGATGACGCCTTGGACATGGCTGCCATGGATCCCAATACAGGCGTCGCTGCATTGCAGACCGCTGACGGCAACTACAAGCAATTGGTTGGGCAGTTGACTTCCCTGGTTGGCATGGTCCAGCAGCATGTTGACGACGACATGGCCGTATTGGAGGCGCAAACACGCTGGACTCAATTTGGCATTGCTGGGCTTGGTTTGCTGGCTGGTGGGTTGGGGCTGGTTTTTGCTTGGACCAATCAACGCCGTGTGATCGGTGATATCCGTCAAGCGGTGCATGCTGCTGACGCTGTCGCTGAAGGGCAGTTTGATCGGGTGGTGCAATCGAAAAACGACGATGAAATCGGTGAACTGTTGGATGCTTTGGGCCGCATGGTTCAGCAATTGGCAGGCTCGATCACCACGGTCAAACAGGCCGCCCAATCCATTGGGGTGGCGTCTGTTGAGATCGCATCTGGCAACCACGACCTGAGTCAGCGCACGGAGAACACCGCGTCCAGCTTGCAAGAGACGGCTTCGTCCATGGTGCAGTTGACGACCACCGTTCGCCATACGGCAGACTCTGCGCGTTCTGCTGACAGCTTGGCCTCCAGTGCAGCCGAATCGGCTCGCCGTGGTGGTGCGGTGATGGAGCAGGTTGTGGCCAACATGGCTGAGATTGACACGGCCTCGCGCAAGATCAACGAGATCATTGGCGTGATCGATGGCATTGCCTTCCAGACCAATATCCTGGCTTTGAATGCTGCGGTGGAAGCAGCCCGCGCTGGAGAACAAGGGCGGGGTTTTGCTGTGGTGGCTGGTGAAGTGCGCTCTCTGGCTCAACGCAGCGCCAACGCTGCCCGCGAGATCAAGACCCTGATCGGCGCCTCGACAGAACGTGTGGAAGCCGGGGCTCGTCTGGTCGGCGAAGCGGGGGCATCGATGCGAGACATCGTCAGCGGCGTCGAGCATGTCACCCAGATCATCAGCGAGATCACCCGTGCGGCTGAACAAGAGTCCCACGGCATTGGTCAGGTCAGCACCGCTGTGGCTGAGCTGGATCAGATGACCCAGCAAAATGCGGCCTTGGTGGAAGAATCCGCCGCGGCAGCAGAAAGCCTCAAGCAGCAGGCTCAGACCTTGGCTGCGGTGGTTGAGCGGTTCAAGCTGAACGCATGATGCTGGATCAGTGCTGAGGCACCAAAAGAGAAAGGGAGGCCAGAGCCTCCCTTTTTTTATGCCTTGGCGCTGAGACTACTGATCAGTGCTGCTTCAATGGCCTGATCCAGTGCCGGCAACTTGGTTCGCATGTCAGACCAACGTTCGGCCGGCACTTCACGTTGTGCCTGACCCCAGATGGGCTGCGGGAAATGCTTGTCATCGGCAAAGCGCGCAATCACATGCCAATGCAGGTGCGGCACGACGTTGCCCAAGCTGGCCAGGTTCACCTTGGTTGGCTTGAGGTGTTGACGCACCAAGGTTTCCACAATGGCCACGGCACCCAGGCAAGG
>JBDKHX010000096.1:0-5930 GCA_039797415.1 Pseudomonadota bacterium
GCCCGCCTGGACGAGTTGCGCAACACCGTGTTGCCCGCTGATGTGGAGATGACCATCACCCGTGACTACGGCGAAACCGCAGCTGAAAAGGCCAACAAGCTGATCCAGAAGCTGGGCTTTGCCACCGGTTCCGTCATCTTGCTGGTGGGCCTGGCGTTAGGCCGCCGCGAAGCGGTAATCGTTGGCGCCGCCGTGATCCTGACCTTGACGGCCACCCTGTTTGCCTCTTGGGCCTGGGGCTTCACGCTCAATCGCGTCTCACTGTTTGCCTTGATCTTCTCGATCGGCATCCTGGTGGACGACGCCATCGTGGTGGTGGAAAACATCCACCGTCACCAGCAACTGCACCCCGGTATGCCACTGCGCGAGATCATCCCCGCTGCGGTGGATGAAGTCGGTGGCCCCACCATCCTGGCCACACTGACGGTGATCGCCGCCCTGCTGCCCATGGCCTTTGTCAGCGGCTTGATGGGCCCCTACATGAGCCCCATCCCGATCAACTCCAGCTTGGGCATGGCCATTTCATTGGGCATTGCCTTCACCGTCACGCCCTGGCTGGCTTTGAAGCTGATGAAGGATCACAGTGCGGCGCATGGCGGGCACTCGGGTGCCCCCGTATCGACCGAAGCATCCGGCAAGATCGCGCGCTTTTTCAACGCCGTGTTGATGCCTTTGCTGACCCAACGCAGCAAGCGCTGGGTGATGGGCTTGAGCATCCTGGCTGCCTTGGGCATGTCCGTTGGTTTGGCCACCGTGCCATCGACCTGGGCTGGCGTGGTCATGAAGATGCTGCCCTTCGACAACAAGAGCGAATTCCAGGTCGTGGTCGACATGCCTGCCGGTACACCCTTGGAAGACACGGCTGCGGCCTTGCAAGACATGGGCGCGTTCTTGTCCAAGCAACCCGAGGTGATGAACATCCAGGGCTATGCTGGCACCGCGTCCCCGATCACCTTCAACGGCCTGGTGCGCCAGTACTACCTGCGGGCAGATGCCGAACAGGGTGACTTGCAAGTCAACCTCGTCGACAAGCATCACCGCCATGACAAGAGCCATGTGATTGCTCAACGCCTGCGCCCCGAGCTGGAAGTGATCGCTGCCCGCCATGGCGCCCGCATCAAAGTGGTGGAAGTGCCACCCGGCCCACCCGTGATGTCCCCCCTGGTGGCCGAGGTCTATGGCCCTGACGAAGCGGGCCGTCAACAACTGGCACGCCGCGTGGCTCAAGCCTTTGATGACACGGCTGACATCGTGGGCATCGACACCACCTGGAAGGAAGATGCCCCCCGCGCCTTCTTACGCGTGCGCCGCCAGCGTGCTGAGTCCTTGGGCATCCCCGTTGCCGTGGTGGCTCAAACGGTGCAGGCTGCCCTGTCTGGGCACGATGCAGCCTTTTTGCATGACGAGCAATCCAAGATCCCGGTGCCTGTGCGTTTGCAACTGCCGCGTGAATCGCAAATCGGCCTGGACAGCTTGCTGGCCCTGCCCCTGCGTGCAGCCAATGGCAAGTTGGTGCCCCTGTCTGAACTGGTCACCGTTGAAAACGGCGTGATCGACAAGCCCCTGTTCAGCAAAGACCTGCTGCCAGTCAGCTACGTGTTTGGTGACATGGCGGGCAAGCTCGACTCACCCTTGTATGGCCTGTTTGACATCCGCAAGCAACTGGACAAGGCCGCTTTGCCCAACACCGGCAAGATGGACGAGTACTGGGTCAAACAACCGAGCGACCCCTATCGCGCTTACGCCATCAAGTGGGATGGCGAGTGGCAGATCACCTACGAGACCTTCCGTGACATGGGCGCAGCCTATGGCGTGGGCCTGATCCTGATCTACCTGTTGGTGGTGGCCCAGTTCAAGTCCTACCGCACGCCCTTGATCATCATGGCTCCCATCCCCTTGACCATCATCGGGGTCATGCCAGGGCATGCCCTGTTGGGTGCGCAGTTCACGGCCACGTCCATGATCGGGATGATCGCCTTGGCGGGCATCATCGTGCGCAACTCCATCTTGCTGGTGGACTTCATTGAGCTGCAATTGGCCCGGGGCATGGACTTTAAAAAGGCTGTGGTGCAGTCAGCTGCTGTGCGGGCTCAACCCATAGCGCTGACCGGCATTGCCGCCATGGTGGGCGCCTTCTTCATCCTGGATGACCCGATCTTCAATGGGCTGGCCGTGTCCTTGATCTTCGGCATTGCCGTGTCAACCATGTTGACCTTGATCGTCATCCCCGTTTTGTACTTTGCGGCCTACCGCCGCCAACACGATGCACCAGCATCGGCCTGATCTAAAAGGAGTCTGACCATGACCACTGAACGCTACATCCGCATCATTGCTGGCCTTTTCATCATGACCTCGCTGGCGCTAGGCGTGGAAGGCAGCCCCTTGTTCGTGTCCAAATGGGCTTTGGCTTTCACCGCTTTCGTGGGGGCCAATCTGTTCCAGTTCGGCTTCACCAACTTCTGCCCCTTGGCCATGATCTTGCGGAAATTGGGCGTCAAAGACGGCGCAGCCTGCTGCAACTGAGCCCGTGGGCACCGTCAATTTCTTGTCCCGCCTCAAGATCTGATGCTGGACGGCTATCCAAAACCTTGCCGGGAGCTGCACAATGGCGCTTTCACACATGCCCCCGCCCCAAACGGACGACTGCAAAATGGCCGCCCTTGACGACGAAAAAAGCCGCACCGACATCCTCAACCGCCTCAAGCGTGCTGAGGGCCAGTTGCGGGGCATTCAACGCATGATTGAAGAAGGCGATGCCTGCCTGGACATTGCCACGCAAATGGCCGCAGTGCGCAAAGCCTTGGACAGCACCTATGTGCGCATGACCATGTGCTTCATGGAGCAACAGATTCAAGCCCGTGTTCAAGCCGAATCGACTGCAGCGCCTCAGGTGGACAACCTGATGCAAGACATCGAAACCTTGCTGGGCAAGATTCGGTAAGCAACAAGCGGCGTATTGCACATGCGCCCCTGACCTGCCTCAAATTTAAGCGTTTCCCCGGATACCGGATCACACCCAAAGTTTCATCATTGCAAGATACCCATACCGGTATAGGTAAAGGAGAAGAAGCATGGCTGAAATCGTGATTCTGGGTGCAGGCATTGGCGGCCTGCCCATGGCCTTCGAGATGAAAGAAAACGCACGCGCCACAGATCGCGTGACGGTCATCTCCAACACCCCCACCTTTCACTTCGTCCCCTCCAACCCGTGGGTGGCCGTTGATTGGCGCGACCGCGATGAAATCGAATTGCCGATCGCCCCGATCCTGGAGAAAAAGGGCGTCGACTTCATCGCCGTGGGCGCCAAGCGCGTGCACCCCGAACGCAACGTGGTCGAATTGACCGATGGCCGCGAAGTGCCCTACGACCAACTGATCATTGCCACAGGCCCCAAACTGGCCTTTGACGAAATCGAAGGCCTGGGGCCACAAGGCTTTACCCAATCGGTGTGCCATGTGGATCACGCCGAGCACGCCAAAGCCGCCTGGATGGAGTTCGTCAAAGATCCCGGCCCGGTTGTGGTTGGGGCGGTGCAAGGCGCATCGTGCTTTGGCCCTGCGTATGAGTTCGCCATGATCATGGAAACCGATCTGCGCAAACGCAAGATCCGCGACAAGGTGCCCATGACCTACGTGACGTCCGAGCCCTACATCGGGCATCTGTGCCTCAATGGTGTGGGTGATTCAAAGGGCTTGATGGAATCGATCTTCCGTGACAAGTCCATCCGCTGGATCTGCAACGCCAAGGTCACCAAGGTCGAACAAGGCCTGATGCATGTCACCGAGCATGACGACGAGGGCAAGCCCAAGAAGGAGCACACCCTGCCCTTCAAGTATTCGATGATGCTGCCGGCCTTCAAAGGCGTGGACGCCATCTTTGGCATAGAAGGCCTGGTCAACCCCCGAGGCTTTGTACTGATCGACGAGCACCAGCGCAACCCGAAGTACCCCAATATTTTTGCCGTGGGCGTGTGTGTGGCCATTGCACCGACAGAACCGACACCCGTGCCCACAGGTGTGCCCAAAACGGGCTACATGATCGAGTCCATGGTGACGGCTACAGCGCACAACGTGCGTGCCATTCTGGATGGCCAAGCACCGAAAGAAAAGGCCACCTGGAACGCCGTGTGCCTGGCTGACTTTGGCGACCGAGGCGCCGCCTTTGTGGCCTTGCCGCAGATCCCTCCGCGCAATGTGAACTGGTTCGGCGAAGGCTACTGGGTGCACCTGGCCAAAATTGCCTTTGAAAAGTACTTCATCCGCAAAATGAAGAAAGGCACCTCAGAGCCCATCTACGAAAAGATCGTCATGCAGGCCATGGGCATCATGAAGCTCAAGGACAAGTGATCAGGACCTGATCCATGTATGACAAAGGGGGCCAACAGGCCCCCTTCGCGCTTGTCTGGTTGCAAGCAGCTTTATTTGGTCTTGCAGGTCGACAAGCCAAACGGCAGGTAAGCCGGGCACCAGCCAGAAAAACCTGTTGCCAATGGCACCACGCCGATCCAACCCCACACGCCCACCATGCCAGTTGCAGCCAAGCCCACCAAAACGGCGCCAGCGCCAATTCGGGCCATGCGATCAATACCACCAACGTTTGCTTTCATGCTTTTCTCCTACTGATAGAAACCAATGCGTCCCATGCGTGCTGTGCACTCATGAAGATGCGCCCTTCAAACCGGCCGTCAAGATGACAGCCTTCTATTCGATCCATCACCGGGCCTTTGACCTCGGCGAAATACAAAGTCAGGCCCTGCTCGGCCAGCGCCTCATCCAGCTCCAGCAAGGTCTGCATGGCTGAGTGATCAATGTGATTGACGGCAGACAGCAGCAACACAATTCGCTCCACGCCAGCACGCGCGTGAATGCGCTCACAAAGAGCCAGCTCAACACGCTGGATGTTGGTGAAGTCCAGGCTTTCGTCCACCCGCACCATCAACACACCGTCCAGTTGTTGCACCTCATGACGCTGCACGTTGCGAAAGTGTTCCGTACCCGGCACACGCCCCACTTCAGCCATGTGTGGCTGGCTGTGGCGCCACACCATCGCGCCCAAAGACCAGGCAATGCCCAACAAAATGCCTGCCTCAAAACCAATCAACAGCACGCCCAAGCCTGTGCTGATGAAAGCCCAGGCATCGGCACGGTCGTAGCGCCAGGCGTCCAGCAAGGGCCGCATCTGCACCAAGCCTGAGACAGCCGTGATGATCACCGCGGCCAAGGCGGCCTTGGGCAGATACGCCAGCAAAGGCAGACAGACCAACAAAATGCCACCCAAGGCCACGGAAGTGAGCACCCCGGCCAAAGGGCTGCGCGCACCAGCGGCTTCGTTGACCACCGAGCGAGACAAGCCACCCGACACCGCCATGCCACCCAGCACAGCACTGCCCACATTGGCCAGCCCCAGGCCCAGCAATTCACGGTCGGCATCAATGCGCTCGCCGTGGCGCAGGGCAAAGGTTTGCGCCACCGACACGCTGCTGACAAAGCTGACCAGGCTGATCAACAGTACGGGCATGAACAGATCAGCCAGCACATCAGCTCTTAACTCAGCAATTGACGACATCGCCCGCAGCGCAGCGCCAGGCTCCATCGTGACGGCCCCTACTTGCATGGCATGCCAATGCCCAGGCCAAGTCGGCAAGACAAATGCCAGTACAGACGC
This sequence comes from Pseudomonadota bacterium, assembly GCA_039797415.1. Classification (GTDB taxonomy): domain Bacteria; phylum Pseudomonadota; class Gammaproteobacteria; order Burkholderiales; family Burkholderiaceae_C; genus Aquabacterium. Next base: position 5,665 of record JBDKHX010000096.1, read on the forward strand.
CCCAATCAACACCAACAAGGGCCACAACCTGACTGAGATCTGAGCCATATCATCAGACAGCTTGAGTTTGGACGACAGGCTCTGAATCAACCAGGGCCCCAACCACAGCGCCATCAGGGAGGCCCCCCCCACCAACGCGTCGCCTGTTTGCAGATCGACGCCCAGGCCAGCACCATCCGTTGAAATGTGCTGCCCCATGGATCGAACCATGTCCAGCACAGTTTGCCCCAAGCCTGGCCAGCCCACCAGGGGCGCCACCTGCCCCA
>JBDKHX010000097.1:0-5918 GCA_039797415.1 Pseudomonadota bacterium
AGGCGAGACAGGACATCCGGCGACACATGCGGAACGGTGGCGCTAGCGCCAGAAAGCAGGACAGGTTCACTCATTTGCCGGACTGTGCCAAACTCGCACCTTGCAGGGTTGATCTATCTCAAGGTCATCGCCAGAATTCTGGCAACAATCGTGCAACCTTTGAGGTTCCTCATGTTGAATAGCTCTATTCCCATCGTTTCGGCTCAGGCTGACGAAACCACCGAACACTGCCCTAACCACAAGGGTGACCATTGCAGCAACGGCTCCGGCCCCGTGAAGTACGAATCATTCAAGGTTGCGTGCTCCAGTTGCAATCTACGCGAACTGTGTCTGCCTGTCGGCCTGTCACAACCTCAACTGACGCATTTGGACTCCCTCGTGGCGACCCGCAAGACCGTCAAGCGTGGCGATGCCCTGTTTCACACAGGTGATCCATTCCGGTCGGTTTACGCCGTTCGCACCGGCTTTTTCAAAACAAGGATTTCTGCGGAAGACGGTCGCGATCAAGTGACTGGCTTTCAGATGGCCGGTGAATTGATTGGCCTTGATGGCATCAGCACTGATCGACACGCTTGCGACGCCATTGCGCTGGAAGACTCTCAGGTCTGTGTGATCCCTTACAGCCAGCTAGAAGAGCTGTCCCGTGAGTTTTCGGACCTGCAGCACCAATTCCACAAGATCATGAGCCGCGAAATCGTTCGCGACCATGGCGTGATGTTGCTGTTGGGCAGCATGCGGGCCGAAGAACGACTGGCCGCTTTCCTCCTCAATTTAACCCAACGTTTGCACGCTCGAGGCTTCTCGTCCTCTGCCCTGGTGCTGCGGATGACCCGGGAAGAAATTGGCAGCTACCTCGGCCTGAAGCTGGAAACCGTCAGCCGCACCTTCTCCAAATTCCAGGAAGAAGGTTTGCTGGAGGTCAAGCAGCGGGACATCCGCATCACAGACGAAGCAGGCCTCAAAGCCCTGGTCAACAGCGTACGTTGCTGACCCCCTGCAACAGACCACAAAAAAAGCCCGCATCAAAGCGGGCTTTTTTACGACGGTCTATCTTGCCGATCAGGCCAAAGACCGAGTGTGTCGGCGACTAGGGCGACGCCGGGAAGGCGAGTGTTCAGCTTGACCCGAGGCCGCCGACAAATCTGCAGCCTTGATCAACCAATGACTCAATAGGGCCGCAACAGATACAAAGCCCCAAAAAACGAAGAAGGCCAGCGAATAGACGCCCTTCTCATCCAACGGAAGCCCCGCAAGAATCAATGTGCTGGGATCTATCCAGGCAAAAACCAAGATTCCAAGATGCCAGCGATGATGAATGCTGGCCAAAGAATCTGTGCTGCGTGCAAGGCTCGGGATGACATCAGGCTCTCCTCCAATCAAAGGGGACACCGACATATTCCTACCGTACGGCGTTCACCGCTTGAGTAAATACCCGCAAATCAGCGATCTGCTGATTGATATGTCTTTTCAGCAGCGTGATTGCGCCCTTGAACAGCCGGAGCCAAACCTGGCTGACTGGGCGCTTTGGTCACATCAATCACTGGATCCACATTTTTGACGGCAATGAACACCGTGATCAATGAGGCCACAACCACCACCGCAGGGCCACCAATCACCAGCCAAACGATAGGCAAGCGATACCACGGTGGGCGACTGACAGCCGACGAGTTCAACTGCGTCTGATTTTCTTTTTGCATTTTGTCTTTCCTGATCAACCGTTAGCGAGGAACCATGAAGGTCGAGCGCTCTCTCAAATCAATCTGCGCTTGGTCGCCTTGACGAATTTGCTCGATCACCATCGTCATTTGATGTGCACCTGTTCCCATTCGGGCCGCGATCTCTGGCGGAATCCGTACTGAAATCGGCACCCATCGGGCTTCAGCTGGGCCCAACTTGATGTCATTACCCCCATCAACCGACGCTTGACTCAATTGCTCGACACCAATGTGGTAGGTCTGGGGTTTTTCGCTCGCATTCATCAACTGAACGCGATAAACGTTTTCGACAAAGCCTTCGTCAACCACGCGAGCCAACGCACCTCGATCTCGGACAATGTCCACACGGAACGGTGTCCGGTTGAGCAAGCTATAGCCGAAAGCAACAACAACAACCAACAAAATCGCCGTGTAGATCATGACCCGCGGACGAGTGACTCGCTGCCACATCTCGCGGCGGCCCCATCCATTGTCAAGCGCATTGAGCGTGGCATAACGAATCAAGCCGCGAGGTGAACCGATCTTGTCCATCACCGTGTCGCACACGTCGATACAAGCCGCACAGCCAATGCATTCGTACTGCAAGCCCTTTCGGATATCAATACCGGTTGGGCACACTTGAACGCACAACGTGCAATCAATGCAGTCCCCTTGACTCAGGGCCTTCGCGTCGCTCTTGCGTGAGCGGGAGCCGCGTGGTTCACCCCGTTTGGTGTCGTAGCTGACAATCAATGTGTCACGGTCAAACATCGCGCTTTGGAAGCGTGCATACGGGCACATGTATTTGCAGACTTGCTCACGCATGTAGCCAGCGTTGCCGTAGGTCGCAAAACCGTAGAAAAGTGACCAGAAGGTTTCCCATGGCCCCATACCGAAGCTCAAAGCCTCTTGAGCCAACACCCGGATCGGCGTGAAATAGCCGACAAAGCTGAACCCGGTCCACAGCGCAAGCGCGATCCAGGCTGTTTGTGTGCCCGCCTTGCGCCACAGCTTGTCAAATGACCAAGGCGACTTATCCAGCTTCATGCGTCTGACGCGGTCACCTTCAAACCGACGCTCGATCCACATGAACATTTCGGTATAGACAGACTGAGGGCACGCGTATCCGCACCACAAACGCCCTGCCACCGCCGTGAACAAAAACAGGCCGTAAGCCGCAATGATCAACAAGCCAGCCAGGTAGATGAAGTCCTGAGGATAGAGAACCAGCTTGAACAAATAAAAGCGACGGGTGCCCAAGTCGAAAAGCACCGCCTGACGGTCACCCCATGTGATCCACGGCAAACCATAAAAAATGATTTGCGTGAACCAGACCAAAACCCATCGCCACTTCATGAACCATCCGACCACCTCGCGGGGATAGATCTTTTCGGTCTTTTTGTACAAAGACACCATCTCTTCACGCTGAGCCGAGGCAGATGGCTCTGCCTTGATGGGGATCACGCGCTTGGTTGAATCGGAGGGGGTGGAGGAATCAGTCATAGTGCACGCACAGATAAGACGATGGCCGCATCATGATACCCCAAAGGGTATCATGATGCGGCCATTTTCGGGGTACACAAGTAAGTGTTCTTGACCTCAGTCAAGGCGCTTACTTCGCGCCGTCAAGTTGGTGATTTTACTGAGCTTGAGCAGTTTTGGGTGCGTTGGACAAACTCCAAACGTAAGAAGCAACCAATTTGATCTGATCTGCGGACAGACGATCTTTTTGGGCTGGCATCACGTTCAGCTTGCCGTTGTTGACCATGCTCAAGATAGCGTCTTCGCCAAAACCATGCAACCAGGTTTTGTCAGACAAGTTAGGCGCGCCCAAAGCCTGGGTACCCTTACCGTCCGCACCGTGGCAAGCAGCGCAAGCCTGCTTGAATTTTTCACGGCCCAGTTCTGCCTTGATCGAGTTATGACCCGAACCAGACAGGCTCAGAACATAGTTGGCCACATTGCGAACATCCTCAGGACCACCGACAGCCGCAGCCATGACAGGCATCTGACCACGGCGACCTTCAGTGATGGTCTCAATGATCTTGTCTGGCGCACCGCCATACAACCAATCGGCATCAGCCAGGTTAGGGAAGCCCTTGGCACCGCGTGCGTCAGAGCCGTGGCAAGCCGCGCAGTTGTTGAGGAACAAGCGCTCGCCAATCGCGTGAGCTTGTGGATCACGAGCCAAGTCTTCAACCTTCATAGGCTGAAACTTGGCAAAGATCTTGTCTTGCTCGGCTTTGGCCTTGGCGTTTTCCGCTTCCAACTGACCGACACTGGTCCACCCCAAGCTACCCTTCATATTGCCCAGTGATGGGTACATGGCTAAGTAAGCCACGGCAAAGACAATCGTCAGCACGAACAGACCAACCCACCACATAGGCAGGGGGTTGTTCAATTCACGCAGATCTTCGTCCCACACGTGACCAGTGGTTTTGTCGATGTTGCCTTGTGCGTCACGGACAACCCTGTGACGCGCTGCGACCAAGAGAACTGCAACGCAGTAGACCAGGCCGAACACCACGATGCCGATCACATAGTGTGACCAACCATTCGAAATGAAGTCGCTCATATAAGAGCCTCCAATTAGTCTTCTTGAAGAGGCATACGAGCTGCCTCTTCGAACTGGGATTTGTTACGGCGAGAGAACGCCCACGCCGTCACGCCCACGAAAACGCACAGGCAAACAACTGTGAAAACGCTTCGAAGCACGTTGATGTCCATGTGCGTCACTCCTTATTTGACAGAAGTGCCAAGCACTTGCAGATAGGCAACCAAGGCATCCATTTCGGTCTTGTCTTTGACCTCATCGGCTGCAGCCTTGATTTCGTCGTCCGTGTAAGGAACGCCAACCGTACGCAAAGCCTTCATGCGAGGAGCCATACCTGCCGGATCCACCTTGGCTGTTTCCAACCAGGGGTAAGCGGGCATATTGGACTCAGGCACCACGTCACGAGGATTGATCAAGTGAGCACGATGCCAGTCATCGCTGTACTTGGCGCCGACGCGATGCAAGTCAGGACCGGTACGCTTGGAACCCCATTGGAAGGGGTGGTCATACACGAACTCACCGGCGACGGAGTAGTGACCATAACGCAGCGTTTCAGCACGGAAGGGACGAATCATCTGCGAGTGGCAACCGTAGCAGCCCTCACGCAGATAAATGTCACGACCGGCCAATTGCAGCGGCGTGTAAGGCTTCAGACCAGGAACGGCTTCAGTGGTGCTGCGCTGGAAAAACAGCGGAACGATTTCAACGAGGCCACCAAAAGCAACGGCGATGACGATCAGAACGATCATCAGGAAGTTGCTGGTTTCAATGCGTTCGTGAGAGATCGCAGCAGGCTTGTGATTGTGATCAGCCATTTGTTGTTCTCCTTATCAAGCTGCAACGGGCTGAGGAATGGTCGTGGTCGCTGCACGACCAGCCATGACCGTCATGACGGTGTTCCACAGCATCAAAATCATGCCGCCCAGGTACAACAAGCCACCGGCCACACGCAGAACGTAGAACGGATAGGTTGCCTTCACACTTTCAACGAAGGTGTAAACCAGGGTGCCGTCGGGGTTCACCGCACGCCACATCAAGCCTTGCATCACGCCGGCAATCCACATGGCAGCGATGTACAAAACGATACCAATAGTGGCTGCCCAGAAGTGCAGCGAAATGGCAGAAACGCTGTACATCGAGGTGCGACCGAACATGCGAGGGATCAGGTAGTACAAGCTACCGATCGAGATCATGCCCACCCAGCCCAAAGCGCCCGAGTGAACGTGACCCACGGTCCAGTCGGTGTAGTGAGACAGCGAGTTCACGGTCTTGATGGACATCATCGGACCTTCGAAGGTCGACATGCCGTAGAAGGACAGTGCCACGATCAGGAACTTCAGGATCGCATCGTCACGCAGCTTGTACCAAGCACCGGACAAAGTCATGATGCCGTTGATCATGCCGCCCCAAGATGGTGCCAACAAGATCAGCGAGAACACCATACCGACGGACTGAGTCCAGTCTGGCAAAGCGGTGTAGTGCAAGTGGTGAGGACCCGCCCACATGTAAGTGAAGATCAGAGCCCAGAAGTGCACGATCGACAGGCGATACGAGTACACAGGCATGCCAGCTTGCTTGGGGATGTAGTAGTACATCATGCCCAGGAAGCCTGCTGTCAGGAAGAAGCCCACAGCATTGTGGCCGTACCACCATTGAACCATGGCGTCCTG
>JBDKHX010000098.1:0-6846 GCA_039797415.1 Pseudomonadota bacterium
CCTGATGACCGTGCAGGTGGATGACGAAGGCGGGCGCATTCTGCGCAACAAGATCGAAGCGCTCGGCGTGCATGTGCACACCAGCCGCAACACCACTGAAATCATCAATGGCGCAACCGCTCACCACCGCATGGTGTTTGCCGATGGCACCCATCTGGAAACCGACATGATCGTGTTTTCGGCCGGCATCCGCCCGCGTGACGAACTGGCCCGCCAGTGTGCGCTGGCAATCGGCCCGCGGGGCGGTGTGGTGATCGACAGCGTGTGCCGCAGCAGCGACCACGATATATTTGCAATTGGCGAATGTGCCGCCTGGAACGAGCAGGTGTTCGGCCTGGTGGCACCGGGCTACGACATGGCCCGTGTGGCCGCGCGCTTTATCGCCGGCCAGGAACAGGTCGCCTTCGCCGGCGCCGACATGAGCACCAAGCTCAAGCTGATGGGTGTGGACGTGGCCAGCATTGGTGATGCGCAAGGCAAGACGCCCCACGCCCGCAACTTCTTCTACGTGGACGAACTGCGTCAGATCTATAAAAAGATCGTGGTCAGTGAAGACGGCAAGAAGCTGTTGGGTGCCGTGTTGGTGGGCGATGCAACCGAGTACGGCACGCTGCTGCAAATGGCGCTCAATGGCATCGAGCTGCCTGCTGACCCAGAGTTCTTGATCCTGCCTTCCAGCGATGGCAAGGCCAAGCCTGGTTTGGGCCCTGATGCTTTGCCTGACACGGCTCAGCTGTGTTCGTGCAACAACGTCACCAAAGGCCAGATCTGCAAGGCTGTGTCTGAAGGTGTGACCACGATTGCCGACCTGAAGGCTTGCACCAAAGCGGGCGCCACATGCGGCGGTTGCGTACCCCTGGTCACACAAGTGATGAAGGTGGAGATGAAGAAGCAAGGCATGGCGGTGAATAACCACTTGTGCGAACACTTCTCCTACTCACGCCAAGAGCTGTATCACCTGATCCGTGTTGGCAACATCCGCAGTTTCGAACAACTGCTGGACAAGCATGGTCAAGGTTTGGGCTGCGACATCTGCAAGCCCACGGCCGCCAACATCCTCGCGTCCTGCTGGAACGACTTCGTACTCAAGAAGGACTTGGCCGGTCTGCAAGACAGCAACGACTACTTCCTGGGCAACATCCAGAAAGACGGCACTTACTCGGTGGTTCCGCGCATGCCGGCTGGTGAGGTCACACCCGATGGTTTGATCGCCGTCGGTCAAGTCGCCAAGAAGTACGGCCTGTACACCAAGATCACAGGTGGCCAGCGTGTGGACTTGTTTGGCGCACGTGTTGAACAACTGCCTTCGATCTGGGAAGAGTTGATTGCCGCTGGTTTTGAATCGGGCCATGCTTATGGCAAGTCGCTGCGCACGGTCAAGAGCTGTGTGGGCTCGACCTGGTGCCGTTATGGCGTGGGCGACAGCGTGGGCCTGGCTGTGGAGCTGGAGAACCGCTACAAGGGCCTGCGCGCCCCACACAAGATCAAGTTTGGTGTGTCGGGTTGCACCCGCGAATGTGCAGAAGCACAGGGTAAGGACATCGGCGTGATCGCCACCGAAAAGGGCTGGAACCTGTACGTGTGCGGCAACGGCGGCATGAAGCCACGCCATGCAGAACTGTTTGCATCAGACCTGACCAAGGAAGAGTTGATCCGCACCATCGACCGTGTGTTGATGTTCTACGTGCGTACCGCTGACCGCCTGCAACGCACCAGCACTTGGCGCGAAAACCTGGAAGGTGGCCTGGATTACCTGAAGAACGTGATCCTCAAAGACAGCCTGGGCTTGGGCTCTGAGCTGGAAGAGCAAATGCAGCAAGTGGTCGACACCTACGCCTGCGAGTGGAAGGTGGCTGTGACCGATGCTGAAACACGCAAGCGCTTCCGCTCATTCGTCAACAGCGACAAGAGCGACGAGCACATTGTGTTTGTCGAAGAGCGTGGCCAGATCCGACCTGCACGCCCTGAAGAACGCACAGAAGCCGCATCTGAAGCCCAAGCCTGAACCGACAACGAGAAGACCGCATCATGACAACTGCAACATTGACCTGGACTCCCGTTTGCTCGGTGGACGACATCTTGCCTAACACCGGGGTGTGTGCCCTGGTGGAGGGTAAACATGTGGCTGTCTTCCGTGTTGGACAAGACCAGTTTTTTGCCATTGACAACGTGGACCCCAAAGCCAAAGCCAGCGTGTTGTCACGCGGCTTGGTGGGCAACCTGGGTGACCACATTGTGGTGGCCTCGCCGCTGTACAAAAATCACTTTGATTTGCGGACGGGCGAGTGCCTGGAGTCTGCTGACTTGTCTGTTCAGGCCTACGAGGTTCGTGTGGACAGCGGCCGGGTGCTGGTGACGGCATCCTGATCTGGTGAGGGCCAGTTGTCCGGTGTGAAACCGGCCCTCAAATCGCAGACAATTGGCGCATGCCTTTGTCTGTCTCTCACCTCGTCCTTCGCGCCAAACAACTGGAGATCGAATCCATCCGGCATTTGGCTGGGCGGGTCGAGTTGGTCGACGTCATCGGGCAGTTGATCCATGCCCTGCAACGCGAGCGTGGTGCGACCAGCATCTATCTGGCCTCGGGTGGACAGCGTTTTGCCTCTGAACGCCAGGTGGCCGTCGATGAGGCTTTGCCCATTGAAGGCGCCTTGCGCGACCTGTTTGCCAAACAAGTGGCGCCGGATCAGGGCGCCAGCGCGCAAACCTTGTCGCTGATGGCTTGGGTGTTGCTGGATCTGGAGGCGCTGGCTCAGTGGCGCTTGCAAATCGCCAACAGAACGACCTCTGCGCATGACTCGGTCGCCGCCTACAGTCGTTTGATTGCGGGCTTGGTTGAGCTGATTTTTCATGTCGCCGATGCGGCCTTGCACCCGGGCATTTCGCGCTTGTTGGTGGCATTTGTGCATCTGGTCCAGGGCAAAGAGTCGGCGGGCCAAGAGCGCGCCGTGGGGGCTCAACTGTTTGCGTCGGGTTGCAATGACGAGGCCGAGCAGCAGCGCATCGTTCACCTCATTGAGGCGCAGGAACGCAGCCTGGCTGTTTTTGAAGAGTTTGCCCAAACCGAGTTGCGTGCCCGTTGGCAACAACATCAAGTTACGCCCATCGTGGCCCAGTTGGAGCGCATGCGTCGCACCCTGTGCACTGTCAAACCCGGTGCGGCTTTGGATGCCCGATTGAGCGAAAGCTGGTTTGATGTGAGCAGCGCGCGCATCACCGAGATGTGGCAGTTGCAGGAAGAGTTAGTCCAGTGTTTGCGGCAATCTTGCGGGGATCAGATCCGCGAAGCAGAACGCAATTTGCAAGACTCGGAAGGGTTGTTGCAGCAATTGCGCAATAACCCACCACCGCATAGCCATGCGGTTGCCCGCTTCTTCAATGCGCCAGAACAACCCGAGTCTGCCCCTGTGCTGACGGCGGGAGCGGAGGGGGTTGCGGTCTCATCTCTGGTGGACCTGGTGCAATCCCAATCAGCGCGATTGGTCAGCATGGAAGTCGAGTTGGATGCAGCGCGCCGAGCCTTGCATGAACGCAAGGTGATCGAACGCGCCAAGGGCGCATTGATGTCTCGTTTGGGTATGACCGAAGAGGCCGCCTTCCGTGCGCTGCAAAAAGCATCCATGGATCACAACCGCAAGTTGTTGGATGTGGCAGAGGCCACACTGACCTTGCCAGACGCGTTTTTCGTGGCCTCCGGAACGGGCAAACTCAAATGATTGACGCAAGCCGAATCTGAACCGATGGACCATCAATCACCCTTTCCCTTTTTGAGAGAAACCCTGCTGTTTTTGTCATTGACGGGGGTGTTGATTCCGTTATTGCAGCGTTTTCGTATCAATCAGGTCATTGCTTTTTTGAGCATGGGGATTGTGGTCGGCCCGTTTGGTGTTGGCAGCTTTGTTGACAGTTATCCCTGGCTATCTTGGGTGACGATTCCCCGGCGGCAAGGGGTGCAAGCCCTGGCTGAGCTGGGCGTGATCTTCCTGATGTTCTTGATTGGCCTGGAGTTGTCCTTGCCGCGAGTCTGGGCTATGAGGCGCTGGGTGTTTGGCATCGGCTCTGCGCAAGTGTTGCTCAGTTCCGTGTTGATCGGCGGCCTGGCATTCGTGTTTGGCAACTCTGTTGAGGTGGCATTGGTTTTGGGGTTGGTGCTGTCGCTGTCCTCTACCGCTGTGGTCATGCAGTTGTTGACGCAAGACCGTGCCCTGGCCACGCCGCTGGGGCAGGCCAGTTTTTCGATTTTGATGCTGCAAGACTTCGCCGTGGTGCCCTTGTTGATTGTGGTTGACCTGCTGTCGAAATCCTCGTCACATGGACTGCTTCAGGAGTTGAGCGTGACGGCATTGATCTCGGTCAGCGTGGTGACTTTGATCATCATGCTTGGCCGCAAAATCGTCGGACCCCTGTTCCGGGCTTTTGCCAAGCAACATCAGTCTGAAGTCTTCATGGCCTTGACCTTGATGGTGACCTTGAGCATCGCGGGCGCCACCGCCCTGGCAGGGTTGTCGATGGCCCTGGGGGCATTTTTGGCCGGTCTGTTGCTGGCCGAAACCGAGTACAAACATGAGGTGGAGATCACCATTGAGCCATTCAAGGGCTTGCTCATGGGCTTGTTCTTCATGTCTGTGGGCATGGGTATCGACGTGCGAGAGGTCGCCCAGGAGCCACTTTGGATCGCCGTTTCCGTGGTGGGATTGATGGTGATCAAAACCGTGGTGGCCGCAGGCCTGATGCGTTGGGGCGGTTTGCCTCTGGGGCAGGCGCTTGCTGGCGGCATGTTGTTGGGGCAAGGCGGGGAGTTCGCCTTCATCGTCATTGGCTATGCCAGTACGGCCGGTTTGTTGAGTCAAAACATCGGTCAGTTCATGCTGTTGGTGGTGAGCTTGAGCTTGTTTGTCACCCCTGTCTTTGCCCATGCGGGACAACGGCTTGGGCAGCGCATTGATGCGCGGCACTTATCCAGAGGCGATGATGCCCCTGGGAGCCTGGCGATCCCAGATGTGTCTGGGCAGGTGGTGGTGATTGGGTACGGACGGATTGGTCAGCTGTTGGGACAAGTATTTCAGCAGCAGCGTGTTCCATTTGTCGCGGTGGAGCACAACGTGGATGTGGTGGCCAAGCTGCGTGAAGCAGGGCAGCCGATTTACTTTGGCAACGCCGGTCGGCCTGAGCTGTTGTACAAGCTAGGGCTGGATAACGCCGCTTGCCTGGTGGTCACGATGGATCAACCGGTAGCCGCCAAACGCGTGGTGCAAAACGCGCGCGCCCAGTACCCCAAGTTGCCCATTTATGCCCGCTCTCATGATGAAGCGCACGCATTAGAGCTGAAAGAGGCCGGTGCCACCTATGTGGTCCCGGAAACCCTGGAGGCGGGTTTGCTCTTGACCACCTTTGCGCTTCAGTCTGTGGGCTTGCCCGATGCAGACGCACATGCTGTCGTGGCAGCCGAACGCAGTCGACGAACCAACTACCAAGCCTGATAGCAGACTGAACCTAAACCATGAGCATCGTTGTCTATTGGCTGACCCAAGGTCGCCCCTCCGTGGAGCTGTTCAACGACGATCAGTTGTTGGCAGCGTTGGCCTTCTCGGAGGCCAAGCGCAAAGAAAAGGATGCCGATGGCAAGCCTTTGCACCATCATGTGGTCACCAATTCGGAATTGGGTGACTGTGTCAGCAAGCCTGGGGTGAGCGATGAGTTGCCAGCCGACTACAGTTGGTCCAAAGCCCACCGTGGCGGGCCTCCGGGCCCTGAGGGCACCCCCAAGACCCTGGCCTGATCAGTTGGCGGGGCGGCCTGGGCCTTGCGTGCCCTCAGCCCGTGCCAGCAAGTAGGCATACAGATCGGCAATGTGCGCGGTCACGCGTGGTTCGCCCTCCCAGGCGGGCATGACCAAGGCGCCTTCCAAGGCGCCTTCTTTGCGTTGCACGATGGATTCGACCAGGCTGTCCATGGTGGCTGTCTGGCCAGCAACGCGGGCAGCGGGGAGGCCCCAGTCATAACGTTTGAGCACCACGCTGACAAACTGGTTGGGCCCCATGTCGCGCACAGCCATCAGCAAGTTGGGGGCTTTGTCTGTGCCGGTGGCGTTGGGGGTGTGGCAGGCCGCACATTTGTCCTGAAACACGCGCCAGCCTGTGTAGACCGATCCCGGTGGTTTGGCCAACTCAGCCATCTCTTTGGACGCTGACCGGTTGGTCCATTCAATGGCGCAGCCAGTCAAAAGGACGGTGGTGGTCAAGGCGCAGCCAATCAAAACGGCATGTTGTTGGATTCGGCTCAGCAACGTCATGTTTTTCCTTGTTTCAGATCACTCATTCCAGCCTACTGCGGGCTGTGCGTGGCGTCTACCCCTTTAAATCATGAGTCCAGGGTGTAATCTCGCCCCCTCCAAGTCATTTAACAGGAATCGCAGACATGGGTGCGCAGTGGAAAGCCAAACACAAGGACATCGCAGCCAACGCCAAGGGGCGTTTATTCGGCAAACTGTCCAAGGAAATCATGATTGCTGCGCGTAGTGGGGCGGACCCAGCTGCGAATGCCAAGTTGCGCTTGGTGGTGGAACAGGCTCGCAAGGTGTCCATGCCCAAAGACACCCTGGAGCGCGCGATCAAAAAGGGCGCAGGCTTGACCGGTGAAGCCGTTCACTTTGACCATGTCATTTACGAAGGTTTTGCCCCCCACCGCGTGCCGGTGATGGTCGAATGCCTGACCGATAACGTGAACCGCACTGCGCCTGAAATGCGTGTGGCCTTCCGCAAGGGACAGTTGGGCACATCGGGTTCGGTGTCGTGGGATTTTGACCATGTGGGCATGATCGAGGCCGAGGCCGCCACACCTGATGCC
>JBDKHX010000099.1:0-9520 GCA_039797415.1 Pseudomonadota bacterium
TGACCTGGACTGAAAAGCGCTGGCCAGACATCCAGGAAGCCCTCATCGGGACCTTGTTTGTGTTGGCCTCATGCGTGGGCATCTTGTTGCTGGCAGGCAATCCCCACGGCGGCGAACACCTCAAAGACCTGCTGGTTGGACAGATTTTGTGGGTCAACCCTTCGCAACTGTGGGCCATGGCGGGCTTGTCGGCCTTGGTGCTGGCCTTGTGGTTTGGCCTTCGCCAGCGCCTGGGCCGAGCTGGTTTTTACCTGCTGTTTGCCCTGGCCGTCACAGCCTCGGTGCAATTGGTGGGCGTCTACCTGGTCTTCAGCAGCCTGATCATGCCAGCACTGGCGGTGCGCAATGCGCCTGCCAACCGTCAAATCTGGCTGGCCTATGCCATGGGCGGACTGGCTTATGGCCTGGGTCTGGTCGCCTCTGCGGTGTTGGACTGGCCCTCTGGGGCGGTTGTCGTATTAGTAATGTCCCTGATAGGGCTTGTTTTCAGCGCCTCGATCCCCAATTGCCAGACCTCGCACGGGGAAACCGCCTGAAAACTGACACACCCCGGTGCTACACTTTTTGGCTTTGGTTCACTGAGGGTTAGGCCCTGTGTGAACGGGCACGCCGGTGCCACAGTTAGAACGGATTAATCGCTCCATGTTGCCCAAGCTACTTACCTCGATTTTCGGCAGCCGCAATGAACGCCTGCTCAAGCAGTACCGCCGAACGGTCGACAAAATCAACGCGCTGGAGCCCTCTCTTGAGTCGTTGACTGACGAGCAACTGCGCGCCAAGACAGAAGAATTCAAACAACGCGTTGCCAAGGGCGAATCGCTGGACGACCTGCTGCCCGAGGCCTTTGCCGTGGTGCGTGAAGGCTCCAAGCGCGTCTTCAAGATGCGCCACTTTGACGTGCAGATGTTGGGCGGCATGGCCCTGCACTTCGGCAAGATTGCTGAAATGCGTACGGGTGAAGGCAAAACCTTGACCGGCACCCTGCCTGTGTACCTGAACGCTCTGACCGGCAAGGGCGTGCACGTGGTGACCGTCAACGACTACCTGGCACGTCGTGACGCCGAATGGATGGGCAAGCTGTACAACTTCCTGGGCCTGTCGGTGGGGATCAACCTGTCGCAAATGCCCAAGGAAGAGAAGCAATCTGCTTACGCCTGCGACATCACCTACGGCACCAACAACGAATACGGCTTAATCTGCTTACGCCTGCGACATCACCTACGGCACCAACAACGAATACGGCTTCGACTACCTGCGTGACAACATGGTCTACGAAGTCAGCGACCGCGTTCAACGCGGCCTGAACTACGCCATCGTTGACGAAGTCGACTCGATCCTGATCGACGAAGCCCGTACACCGTTGATCATCTCCGGCCAAGCCGAAGACCACACCGAGATGTACCTGCGGATCAACGCTGTGATCCCGCATCTCAAAAAGCAAATTGGCGAGGCTGACCCTCGCACAGGTGAAGGCGTGATCGAACCCGGTGACTTCACCGCTGACGAGAAATCACGCTCGGCCATGCTGACCGAAGCCGGCCACGAAAAGGCTGAACAACTGCTGTCAGAAGCCGGCTTGTTGGTGGAAGGTGCGTCGCTGTACGACGCCGCCAACATCACCTTGATGCACCACATGCTGGCTGCGCTGCGCGCTCACCACCTGTATCACAAGGACCAACACTATGTGGTTCAAAACGGTGAAGTGGTGATCGTTGACGAGTTCACAGGCCGCTTGATGGCTGGCCGTCGCTGGTCAGATGGCTTGCACCAAGCGGTGGAAGCGAAAGAAAGCGTCAAGATCCAGGCAGAGAACCAGACACTGGCATCGGTGACCTTCCAGAACTACTTCCGTCTGTACGGCAAGCTGGCAGGCATGACCGGTACGGCTGACACCGAAGCGTACGAATTCCAGGAGATCTACGGCCTGGAAACGACGGTGATCCCGCCTAACCGCATCCTGGCCCGTAAAGACCAGTTGGACCTGGTCTACAAAACGGCGCAAGAAAAGTACAAGGCCATCATTGAAGACATCAAGGAATGTCATGGCCGAGGTCAACCTGTTTTGGTTGGTACCACCAGCATCGAAAACTCGGAGCTGATCGCCAAGCTGCTGCACAAGGAAGGCCTGCCCCACCAGGTGCTGAATGCCAAGCAACATGCGCGTGAAGCCGAGATCGTGGCCCAAGCCGGCCGCCCCGGGATGGTGACCATCGCCACCAACATGGCTGGCCGTGGTACTGACATCGTGCTGGGTGGCAACGTTGAAAAGCTGGTCGAAGCCATCGAACACGACGACAGCCTGGACGCCGCAGCCAAAGAGCAAAAGATCACTGCCCTGAAGGCCGAACAAGTCGAGCTGAACAAGAAGGTCAAGGAGTTGGGTGGCCTGCGCATCATCGCCACCGAGCGCCATGAATCGCGCCGCATCGACAACCAGTTGCGTGGTCGTGCTGGCCGCCAAGGTGACCCTGGCTCCTCACGCTTTTACCTGTGCCTGGACGACCAGTTGATGCGCATCTTCGCGGGTGACCGCGTGCGCGCCATCATGGATCGTTTGAAGATGCCGGAAGGCGAAGCCATCGAAGCAGGCATCGTGACCCGCTCGATCGAAAGCGCACAACGCAAGGTCGAAGGCCACAACTTCGACATGCGCAAGCAATTGCTGGAGTACGACGACGTCTCCAACGATCAGCGCAAGGTCATCTACACACAGCGCACCGAGATCCTGGAATCGACCGATGTGGCCGAAGCCATCAACAACCTGCGCAAGGGTGCCTTGACTGACGTGGTGCGCACCTTCGTGCCCAACGAAAGTCTGGAAGAACAGTGGGACCTGCCTGGCCTGGAAAAGAACCTGGCCGACGAATGGCACATCACTGTGGACCTGGTTCAGTGGGTGGCCAACGCCACAGCGGCTGACGACGAGGACGTGCTCAACCGCGTGCTGGAAGCGGCCAACGCGGCATACGAAGCCAAGATCAGTGCGGTCTCGCGCGAGCAATTTGCTCAGTTCGAACGCATGGTGTTGCTGCAATCGATCGACAGCCACTGGCGCGAACACCTGGCCTCGCTGGACTACCTGCGCCAAGGTATCCACCTGCGCGGCTACGCCCAAAAGAACCCCAAGCAAGAGTACAAGCGTGAAGCCTTTGAGCTGTTCGGCCAACTGCTGGACGTGGTCAAGATGGACGTCACCCGCACCTTGCTGACCGTTCGCATCCAAAGCCGTGACGAAGCCCTGGAAGCGGCCCAAGCCATCGAGCAACAAGCCGAAAGCTTGCGCAACGTGACCTACACGCACCCAGACGAAGAAGGCAAGGCTGTGACCGAACCGGTTGGTGGCCCAACCGCCAACCAGCAAGTGCCTCGCGTGGGCCGTAACGACCCCTGCCCTTGCGGCAGCGGTGAGAAGTACAAGAACTGCCACGGCAAACTGGCCTGATACGGCATCACGCCTGCTCACTTAGCGCAAATCGTTTAGCACAAACCAAAAGGGTCCTGTCGGACCCTTTTCTTTTTTGGGGGCCAAGTGACGTGTGCCACCCCTTCGTTGACCCCAATTCACATTGACCAATCAGCGTTTAGATTCCATGCGCCAAAGGACACACATGCCATGACCCAGTTGAATGCTCTGCCCCCACAACGCCGATCCCTCTCGGATTGGTTGATCGGCCTGCCCACCATGCTTTTGCTCATGCTGGTTCTGGTCATTGGCACCGGGGAGATGATTCACGGGCAACTGCTTCGCCTGGGCGAGAGCATGTTTGGCGACCCCGCCAATCAGGTCCGATGCCAACTGGAACGTGGATGCAGAAGTGGCCAAACGCCAAGCCAGCGCATCTACAGGCAACAGCCAAGGCGCGGCTGAAGCCAGCCTGGACGACCTGTTTGAAACAGAGCCACTGAGCACCGAGCAACTGCGGCAATCGCTGCAAGAATCACTGGCTCAGTGCCAGTTCAAACACCAGCTCTATCAAAAAGCGATTGAACACACCACGCCTGTGGTGTGGGCCTACCGCACGCTTGAAACCAGCTTTTTTGGCTTGTTCAAGTTCGGCACAGAAAACCGGCCGATGATCTTGCTGCTGCTGATGGGCATCACCATTTTGGCCACGACGCTGGGTTACCACCACATCAGCCTCGTCCCACCCCGGTATGCGCGCGACTTCAAAGTTCAAGCATGGACGATGGCTTTGGCCTCGGTGCTGGCTTTGTGGTCCAGCGTGCGCTATTTTCAAATTTGCAGTGCAGCAGGCGTCGCAGTGGAGAACCCCTCTCTGCACTATGCATGGATCACCATGTTTTCTGCCTTTTTGCTGGTCAGCGTCTGGCAGATCACCCACCCGCATCAGCCGCCCCACACCGAATCCCCCGGCACTTGGGGCCATGCCCTGCAAGCCATGCCACTGGCTGGCAGCATGACCATATTTGCGGGCGTGTATTTCTGGCTGCATGAGCATCCGTCTGGGCTGGCCATCTACATCAACACCTTGATGGACTTCCCAACCTTGCCCCTGCAGTTGGCCTTGTTCATCTGGGCGGGGATGCTGTTCAAGCAAACCCGGGTGACGGATTTGTTCATGAACCTGCTGCGCCCATGGCGCTTATCGCCGGAGGCTCTGACTTACCTGATCTTGTTGGCCGCCGCCATTCCCACCGCCAACACGGGTGGATCTGGCGCCTTTGTGATGGCCGCTGGCGCCATCATTTATCACGAGGTCCGAGCCGTGGGGGGCAGCAGCCAGTTTGCCCTGGCCGCCACGGCGATGTCCGGCTCATTGGGGGTGGTCTTGCGCCCCAGCCTGCTGATCGTGGCCATTGTGGCGGTCAACCGCCAAGTCACCAGTGATGAGCTGTACCACTGGGGTCTGTGGGTCTTCTTTCTGACATCCACGCTGTTTTTTGTGGCCTCACAGTGGCGCCGAGAACACCACACCATCGACCTGGCGTCACCTCGTCAGGCCGTACCCGCGATGTTGCGCCAGCTCCCGCCCTTGCTGCCTTACGCCTTGGTGGCCGTGTTGCTCGCCACCTTCTACGGCACGGTGCTGGACACCCCGCTCAACGAGATTTCAGCGCCGATCATCATGCCTGTGATGATGTTGCTGATCGTGGTGCTGGACAAACTGATGCTGGCACGCGGCGTCGGCCCCGACTCGCGCCAAATGGCCTTTGCCATGCACCGTGAGGCCAAGATCCCGGATGCCATCCGTGTGGCCACGACTGAAGCGGTCGGCCACCTGGGTGGCTACATGTTCCTGATCTTGCTGTCTCAAGCCATTGGCGGGGTCATCGAACGATCCGAAATCATTCACATGGCACCCGCCGCGTTTGACAGCCCCTGGGCCGCCATGGCGTTCATGTCGACCGCACTGGTTTTGTTGGGCATGTTCATGGAACCATTGGGCGCCATTTTCCTGGTGTCCGGCACCCTGGCACCACTGGCCTACAACAGCGGCATCACCCCCGTTCACTTTTGGATGATGGTCTTGGTCGCCTTTGAATTGGGCTACTTGATGCCACCCGTGGCCCTCAACCAGTTGCTGGCACGCCAGGTCGTCGGTGATGACCTGATCGAAGAAGCCGATCGAGAGGTGGCGGCCAAATCCTTCTACCGCCGCTATGAGCGCTGGATTTTGCCTTGCGCAGTGATGACCGTCGGCTTGCTGATCGTGTCGTTTGCGCCTTTGGCACTGAAGCACTTTCCCGGCACATCGAACTGGCTGCAGAGCTGGATGATGCCGACGCCGCAGTAAGCCCGCACTGCGGCACAATCGAGGGTCTTCGCTGGAGCCTTTTTACATGCCCGTCAACCTGTCTGCCCCCAACCCTCAAGACCTGCACCCCGTGCCCGGCGTCAAGCTGGGCATCACCATGGCGGGTGTTCGCAAAGCCAACCGCCGCGACCTGACCGTCATCACCCTGGATGAAGGCAGTGCCGTGGCCGGCGTGTTCACCAAGAACCGTTATTGCGCCGCCCCCGTCCAGATCTGCCGCCAACACTTGGCAGCAGGCTCTGACGCCCGCGCCATCGTGATCAACACTGGCAACGCCAACGCTGGCACCGGTGAAGACGGCTTGGTCCGTGCCCGCGCCGTGTGCGTCGCCTTGGCGCGCCAACTGCAACTGGCGCCTGAGCAGATCCTGCCGTTTTCAACCGGCGTGATCATGGAGACCCTGCCCACCGATCGCATCGAAGCAGGCCTGCCCGCCGCCATCGCCGATTTGAAGGCTGACAACTGGGCCGTGGCTGCCGAAGGCATCATGACCACGGACACGCTGCCCAAAGCGGCGTCGCGCCAGATCACCATCGGTGGCGCCACCGTGACCATCACCGGCATCAGCAAAGGCGCCGGCATGATTCGTCCCAACATGGCCACCATGCTGGGCTTCATGGCCACCGATGCCAACATCAAGCCTGAGCTGCTGCAAGCCTTGGTCACGGAAGCGGCCAACCTGTCCTTCAACCGCATCACGATTGACGGCGACACCTCCACCAACGATTCGTTCGTGTTGATCGCCAGCCGCCAGGCCAAGCACACTGAGATCACCAGTCTGGACAGTGCTGAAGGCCGTGCCCTGCGCGATGCCATCGTGGCCGTGTCCCAGCAACTGGCTCAAGCCATCGTGCGTGACGGCGAAGGCGCCACCAAGTTCATCACCATCACCATCGACGGCGGCCGTGACGAAGCCGAGTGCCAAAAAGCGGCTTACGCCATTGCGCACTCGCCGCTGGTCAAAACCGCCTTCTTCGCCAGCGACCCCAACCTGGGCCGCATCCTGGCCGCAGTGGGCTACGCCGGCATCGACGATCTGGATCAAAACCTGATCGAAATGCACCTGGACGACGTCCATGTGGTGACCAAGGGTGGCCGTAACCCCAGCTACCGCGAAGAAGATGGCCAACGCGTGATGAAGCAAAGCGAAATCACCATCCGCGTGAACCTGTCGCGCGGCAAAGCCAGCGCCACCGTGTGGACTTGCGATCTGTCGCATGACTACGTGACCATCAACGCGGACTACCGCAGTTAAGGCTGAAACGTTTGCTGTGATGGCCGGCCGGGAAGGTGCAGCGTCGTCACAGCAGGCGGGGCGCTGGCCACCAGTTGTCCACGCCGCCAAACTGCCAGGCGCTGAGATCGCAGCCTGATCGCTTCAACCGGATCACGGGCCTGCAGCAAGACCAGGTCAGCATGGCAGCCCACATCCAGGCCATACCCCTCCAGCCCCAAGATACGAGCCGGCGCTTGCGTCACGGCATCAAAGCATTGGCGCATGGCGGCTTGGCCCGTCATCTGCGCTACATGCAAACCCATGTGCGCCACCTCCAGCATGTCGCCTGACCCCAGTGAGTACCAGGGGTCCATCACGCAGTCGTGGCCAAAGGCCACCTCCACACCCGCTGCCAGCAATTCAGGCACACGCGTCATGCCTCGCCGTTTTGGATAGGTGTCGTGCCGGCCTTGCAAGGTGATGTTGATCAGCGGGTTGGCAATGGCCGCCACCCCCGCCTCACGAATCAAGGGGATGAGTTTGGACACGTAGTAGTTGTCCATCGAATGCATGGACGTCAGATGCGAGCCAGCGACCCGGCCCTGCATACCCAAACGTTGCGCGTGATAAGCCAATGTCTCGATGTGGCGACTGTGCGGGTCGTCAGACTCGTCGCAATGCATGTCCACACGCAAGCCTCGCTGCGCAGCGATCTCGGTCAAGACCTGAATCGACTCGGCTCCTTGCTGGGCTGTGCGTTCGAAGTGGGGAATGCCACCCACCACGTCCACACCCATGTCCAAAGCGCGTTGAAGGTTTTGCAACGCTGTGGGGCTGCGCAATGCACCGTCTTGCGGAAAGGCCACCAGTTGTAGATCAAGGTAAGGCGCCACGGTTTGCTTGACTTGCAGCAAGGCCTCCACCGCCAGCAAACGATCGTCGCTGATATCGACATGCGACCGGATGGCCAACAGGCCACGCGCGACAGCCCAATCACAGTAGCTGAGCGCGCGCGCCACGATGGCGTCTTGTGCCAGCGTTGGCTTGAGCTCACCCCAAAGCGCAATGCCCTCCAGCAAAGTACCCGATTGATTGATGCGGGGCTGCCCATAGGTCAAGGTGGAATCCATGTGGAAATGGGCGTCCACAAACGGTGACGTCACCAACTGACCGGCGCAATCGAACACCTCATGGGCCTGGGCCTGCAAGGCTGTTTGTATCGCCACGATCCGGCCGCCCTGCACCCCGATGTCGACGTTTTTCCGACCATCGGGCAACTGACAATGTTTGAGCAAAAGATCCAACATGCTGACGTCCTCCACACACACAGATGCCATCATGGCGCTAGCAAGTCCCGCGCCTTGGCATCGTAATTGCTGATGGCAAGGCCCATACACCGTCGCCAACAATGCTGGCATCCCTGCAAGGTTTGTACATGACACCCAAGGACTTCCCCAACCTGACCGTTGTCACCCACCCGCTGGTTCAGCACAAGTTGAGCTACTTGCGGTCTGTTGAAACCAGCACCGATTCCTTCCGGCGTTTGGCCAAGGAACTCAGCCAACTGCTGGTGTACGAAGCCACCCGCGATCTGCCCACCGAAAAGATCGACATCACCACGCCGCTGACCACCTTCAAATCGCCCGTGATTGCGGGCAAGAAGCCCTGCATCGTGTCGATCTTGCGCGCGGGCAATGGCATGGTCGACGGCCTGCTGGAATTGATGCCGCTGGCCAAGGTGGGCCACATTGGCCTGTACCGCGACCACGACACCCTGCAAGCGGTGGAGTACTACTTCAAGGTACCCGACGACATCACCGAGCGGGCGGTGTTTCTGGTCGACCCCATGCTGGCCACTGGCAATTCGGTTGGATTGGCTGTCAGCAAACTCAAAGCATTGGGATGCAGCAGCATCAAGCTGGTTTGCCTGCTATCGGCCCCAGAGGGCGTGGCCCACATGCTGGCTGACCACCCTGATGTGGCCATCATCACCGCCGCGCTGGACGACAAACTCAACGAAAACGGCTACATCGTGCCAGGGCTGGGCGACGCAGGCGACCGCTTGTTCGGTACGCGCTAAACCGGCTTCATCCAACTTCACAGTTGGAACCTCAGCACCAAAGCGGATTCAGGCCTACAATGAGGCTTCTTTCCTGGGGCCGACCTGGTTTCGACGTGGGTGCGGATGCGGGATAGGGCATGTCGAGGGCCAGGCACCTCGTAAATCCATCTGGAACAAACTAACTGCAAACGACGAATCGTTCGCACTCGCCGCTTAACACCGGTGAGCCTCGCAACAGTTGGCCGATGGGCTGGGCTGTAGTCGCAAGACGATAGCTGCGAGGTTATTTACATTGGCTGGACTTGAACCGGGCCACGCGGTACTTGTCGAGATTTTGTGGCTGGTGTCTCTTTTAGTGTGCTGCTGCACGACTGGGGGCACGAGAATCAAATCAGACAGCTAAACATGTAGATCTACTCGTTGATGGCTTGCGGACGGGGGTTCAATTCCCCCCGGCTCCACCAA
>JBDKHX010000100.1:0-5862 GCA_039797415.1 Pseudomonadota bacterium
CTCTTCACGGAACAGCTTGCTCATGGCATTGCGCAACACGCGGTCGGCGTCTGATTCGAGCTGGTCGATTTCTTCGCAAGTCTTCAGTGCCGCTTCAGCTGTCTTGGCGTTACCGATGTCGTCCAGCAAAGCCACGGCCGCCTTCAGGCGTTCGCAGCTCTTGACGCACAAGTCAGTCAAACGAACGATTTCGTCTGTCATGGCGCGCACGTCGTACAGGGCCATGGTTTCTGCGGCGTCCTGCATCAGGTCAGCGACGTCGTCCATCGTGTTGATGAGCGAGTGAATTTGCTCACGGTCGATGGGGGTGATGAAGGTTTTGTGCAGCAAGCGGTTGACTTCTTGCGTCACGCGGTCAGCCGCGCGCTCGGCGTTGTCCACGTCTTGGTTGAATTTTTCACGCTGCACAGGGTCAGCGTAGTTTTTCACCAGATCGGCAAAGGCGTGCGCGGCCACGACGATGTGGTTGGCGTGCTGATTGAACAGCTCAAAAAAATTGCCCTCACGGGGCAGCAGCTTTCCGAAGATCATGGATTCGACTCGCGTGTCACGAAGGTGACATTAACTTGAGGTAACAAGTATTTTACCCGTCGTTCCGGATCTAGCCAGCCCCCCAGGGCTCCCGTTTCGGTAAATCAATCACCGTCGGGCTCAGTTTGGATACATCAGCTGAAAAATCTCCACGGCGCTGATGCGGCGGCATTGATCTCGGTCATGAATGTCGCTGGTATCGAAAAAATAGGCGTATTGCAGGCTGACTTCAGCCTCCTGCTCGACGATTTCCCAAGCCCGGCATGACGCAGGGTCTGAGATTTCATCGCGCATGAAATCTCGTTCAGGCTTGGTCGCCATGTATTCAGCGAGTGCATCCATGGTTCGGGCGTAGTGCACACGGTCTGGCACGGGCAAACCACTGGTGTGATATCCGCTGCACATCGCCTGTTCCAGATCGTCGTAGACCTTGGCGCGCTCAGCCATGTCTTGCGCCTGACGCAGGGCATTGTCGTGCTCGAACTGCCGCTGCCACTCAGGCGCACCTTTGTTGTTCAACGCGGCTTGAGCCATTTGCAGAAAATGAGCCTGCCGGATGCGAATTTCTTGCGCCAGGACGCCGGGCGTTTGATTGGCGGGGGTGCTCGGCACTTCAACCAATTCGCCATCATCCAGGTATTGGTAGATCAATACCGGAGACTGTGCCGGGTCGACGCCCTCAGGCATCGCCAGCTTGTGAGGACGCGTCTTGTCAATGCGGTCTGATTGAATCATGACCAGATCTCATGAATGAGAACGAACACACAGCGCAAGACCATATTGCCTCCAAAGCCCCACCAGGTAGATCATGGGTCTCGGACCAGTATGGTTGATGTTTGGTGCGTCTGATCAGGCAAACAGCGCACCGTTTACACAGGTATTACGCTGTCAGACATCGTTGCGATCTGGCCGAGTGAGGTCCGCTTTGTAATCGGCCAACATCGCATCCAACTTCGCATCATTGCGCGTGAAGGCTCGGCAGTATTTGCAAATGGCGATGTGTAATTTGGCTTGCAAACGTTCGTCCAGTGGGGCACCGTCCAGTTGTCCGGACGTGAGCTTGAAGACGTATTCCTTGCACTTCATCACAGCGTGCTCCCTTCAAACCAGCTCTGATTCAGACATATCTGGATCTGCTTGCGTGCTCTGCTCAAGCACTGCCAATAGTCCGACTTGGTCAAACCCAAGGTGGCGCAAATTTCTTCAGGTTCGCAATCCAAAAATTCTTTCATGCTGAACACCCTCGCTGGTTTACTGGGCAGCTTGTTGACGCAAACATCAACCACAGTGAAGAACTGCTCCGTCCGGAGTTGTTCATCGGGCGTAGACCAGGCCTTGGGGGCCACACCTTCAGCCCAGTGATGACGGTCGTCAAACAGCACGTTGTCCAGATCATCTTCAAACGCATCGCTGTACCCCACCTCTGGTCGGTACTTCAGCCTCAAGCGGTCCGTGATTTTGTGTTTGAGGATGCCAAACAGGTAGCGTTTGGGGTCCGTGTTGGCCAGGGTTTCCGCAGTCACAGACAACGCAGCAGCAAGCGCATCCTGAACTGCATCTTCGGCATCTTCGCGTGGTTGCAGATGCAATTGGGCAAACCGCATCATGGGTCCACGCCATTCACGAGCCCACTGGGCGAAGTCCGAAGTCAAGGTCATGTCGTGATGAGTCTGAGATGGAACCGTTGTGCCCAGCTGCGCCAAGCATCTACGGCGTATTGTCCACCGCCTTGCGTGACGAGGGTCACCAACATGATCGCCAGCATCAAGGGCACTTTGAAGCCCTGCCCTGCCTCGGTTTCAATCTGGTTCCACCCGGCCCATCCCAGATCAAAGTGCACGGTATAGACCGCCACATAGGTGATGAACAACAAGCCCAGGGCTGCCAATCGGCTGAACAGGCCCAGCATCAAAGCTGTACCGAAAACGATCTCGCCCACTCCGGCTGTGACCCAATTGGTTTGAACCGGCAACCAGGCCACCAAGGCTGGAAAGTCCAGCGAGGCAAACCACTCAGGCGCATCCAGGCCTCCAGACAGTTTGGTGTACCCCGCCAACACAAACTCTTGGCCAACCCACAAGCGAAGCGCCAACAGGCCCAGTCCATTGATGGATTCAAGCGCTTTCTCGCGCCAGGAAAGTAAGAAATTCATCTTTCAAATCTCCGTAGTAGTTCGATGTCCATTGAGACTGCCGTACGAATTCTTCGATCAAGCGGCGCCACGCCTCATCGCCCAGTTCTGTTTTGACCTGAGGGAAATGCGCCTCGACCATCTGGCTTGCACCCAGGTAGACGAGGTAGCGATACACACGCATGCCAGGCTCGGTATAGCCGTGGGGGACCTCATCCGTACGCCCCCTCACATAGTCATAAAACGCAGACATGCCAACTCCTGGTTGATGGTGTCCATGTCGGGCACATCGTTGTCCCATTCCAGCAAGATCGGAATGCCATGTAGCCGATGCAATTGCAAAGCCGCTTGCACGGTGTCGGCTGCCACGGGTTGACTGTGCGTGTCGATGTACATGCCAAACCGCTCGTCAAATTCATGCCCCGCTACATGCATGTAGCTGATGCGAGAGCGATCGACACGGGCGATGAACTCGGGGATGTCATGCACGTGTTGATGCTTGTGGTGGTTTTTGTAGTTCACCGCAATGTTGTTGATATCCAGCAAGATGTTGCAGTCAGATCGCTCTGCCACAGCCGCCAGAAAATCAGCTTCAGGCATGTCACCGATGTTGGTGTACCAAGTGCTGTTTTCGATGCCGATGCGACACCCCAAGATGTCTTGCACATAGCGGATGCGGTCACTGACGCGCGCCACCTCAGCCACCGTAAAAGGGATGGGGAAAAGGTCATGCAGTTGATGCGCATCACCGCTTGCAGCCAGGTGATCTGAGTAATGCTTGGTGCCCAAGTCATCCATCAGCTCACGCACATCTTGCAAAAACGCGGGCTGAATCTCAGAGGTGCCGCCCAGGTTGAGTGATACCCCATGCAACTGCACAGGCCGACCGGATTGGATCAAACGATGCAGAGGGTCACGGTTGCGATGCACCCAGTTCTCGGGAACCACCTCAAAAAAATCCGCCTGCACGGCTGACATGTCCCAGTCAGCCATGTCGCGTCGATATCCCAATCCAGCCATGGCGTACTCCCTGGATTACTTCTTGGAGCAGGATGCGTCTTTTTTGGAGCAGGAGGCATCCTTCTTGGAGCAAGACGCTTCCTTTTTGCTGCAAGAAGCGTCAGCCTTGGCGCCATCCTTCTTGGAGCAGGATGCGTCCTTCTTGCCGCAAGATGCATCAGCACCAGATGCGGCCTTGGCCGAGGTGGCCTTTTTGCCGCAGGTACCCGCGCCACACTTCTTTTGTGCAGGTTCAGCAGCCAAAGCAGCGGAGGATGCGACGATGGCGGCGGCCAGGGTGGCGATGGACTTGA
Source organism: Pseudomonadota bacterium (assembly GCA_039797415.1). Taxonomy (GTDB): domain Bacteria; phylum Pseudomonadota; class Gammaproteobacteria; order Burkholderiales; family Burkholderiaceae_C; genus Aquabacterium. Next base: position 3,976 of record JBDKHX010000100.1, read on the forward strand.
AGTTCATGGTGTGTTCCTTTGAGTAAAACGTGCACCAACCGTGCACATTGACTCAGTCGGGTTGACACACCGATTCCTGACAAACTTTTTGAAAATTTTTCCAAAAAGCTGATCACCCCAGGCGAATGACCTTGCCTGGGTTCAAGATATTGAGCGGATCCCACGCTTGTTTGAGCTGGCGCATCAGGGCCACGGCGTCATCACCATGCTCCTCAACCAGCATGTCGATCTTGTGCAAACCCACACCATGCTCACCCGTACAAGTGCCACCCATGCGAAGCGCTCGCCGCATGATGCTGTGATTGAGTCGCTCCGCCTCATCCAACTCGTGGACATTTGAGGGATCCGTCACGATCACACAATGAAAATTGCCGTCGCCGACATGCCCAAACAAGGGGCAAGGCAGGGTCGACTGCCTGGTTTCGGCCAGTGTCTCGTCAATGCAGTCGGCCAAGCGCGAGATGGGCACGCACGCATCGGTGGTGAAGGCTCTGGCGCCGGGGCGCAATTGCAAACACGCAAAATAGGCCTGGTGGCGTGCTCGCCATAAGCGGGTGCGGTCTTCGGGCTGATCCGCCCAGTCAAAGTCTTGACCACCCAACTCGTGCGCGATTTGCTGCACGGTTTGCGTTTGCTCACGCACGCTGGCCGCTGAGCCATGAAACTCCAGAAACAGCATGGGCTGTTCCTTCAAGTGGGTTTGACTGTGCTGGTTGATCGCGCGCACGGTCAACGCATCCAGAAATTCCGCCCGCGCAATCGGCACACCCAACTGGATGGTGCGGATGACGGTTTCAATGGCCCCACGGGTATCGGCAAACGAACACACCGCCGCTGCCACCGATTCGGGTTGTGGATACAAACGCAGCGTGACCTCGGTGATGATCCCCAAGGTCCCCTCGCTGCCCACAAACATGCGCGTCAGGTCATAACCGGCCGATGATTTGCGAGCCCGACTGGCGGTGCGGATCACCTTGCCATCGGCCGTGACAACGGTGAGAGAGACCACGTTGTCACGCATGGTGCCGTAGCGCACGGCGTTGGTTCCAGAGGCCCGTGTCGCGGCCATGCCGCCCAAGGATGCATCGGCCCCCGGATCAATCGGAAAGAACAAGCCCGTGTCCTTGAGGTGCGCGTTCAGTTGCATGCGCGTCACCCCAGCTTGCACGGTGGCCATCAGGTCGTCACCGTGCACTGCCAACACCGCATTCATGCGAGACAGGTCGACACTGATACCGCCCTGTGTGGCCAGCACATGCCCCTCAATGGATGACCCGGCCCCAAAAGCGATCACGGGCGTGGCAAATGCCGCGCACAGCTTGACCACGTCCACCACGTCTTCGGTCGACTCGGCAAACACCACGCCATCAGGCCAGGCGTCGTCCAGGGCAGAGTCGTCGTGCCCATGAGCCTGACGAATGGCCTGGCTCGTTGAGAACCGATCGGAAAAGCGTTCGAGCAAAGCTTGGCTCAACGCGGGTAACACCCTTCCAACAGGTCCGGATTGCGGTTCATCCATGTGCATCTGGAAGATTGTTCCAGATTCTGGATGCCTTCAAGCGATCAAGCCGATTTGGCTGCTGGTGCGCGCTTGGCCGCAACCTTCTTGGCTGCTTTTTTGGCTGCTGGCGCCTTGGTCACCGTTTTGGCTGGCGCAACCTTTTTGGCTACAGACGGTGCCGACTGCTTCTTGGCCACAGGTGCCTTTTTGACAGCAGGCGCCGCTGCTTCGCTGGCCTTTGGACGGCCAGTTTTGAGGCTAGGCACGGCTTGCAACGCAGCCAGCAAAGCGGCATCAGGCAATGCGCTCAACAAGGCCACAGCCGCACGCAACACTTCGCTCTTTTTGGTAGGACGGCCCAGTTTGGCGGCACGCTGCTTGACGCC
>JBDKHX010000101.1:0-5849 GCA_039797415.1 Pseudomonadota bacterium
CGGATGCGGTTTTTGCGCATCTTGCCGCCCGAGTAAGCGATGAGCGTGTGCCCGTTTTCAAGCGTGACTCGGAAGCGTGCGTCAGGCAACACTTCGTTGACGAGTCCGCGCATTTCGATCAGATCTTCTTTGGCCATGTGCGGTCCTTAAACTGATGTGGATTGCCGAATAAAGCTGCGCCCCTGAGCCAGTGCAAATTGCAGGGCTTCGTCATGGGATGCGAATGGCGACAGGAATCGATAGATTCGGTCGTGTGTGCCTGAGCCGCGTCCGCTGCGTACGGAGATCGATGCGGCAAACAAACCGGCTTCGGTCTGCTTGATCAGGGGGGACAACAGGTATTTGCCCAGTGAGAGCGTATTGGTTTGAGTCGTGTTCACTATGCTGGCACGGTGTCGCTGTGCGGCCGTGCGGGGGGAAAGGGATCAGAACAACGTACACGCGCATGACCGATCAAACCGGTGGCGGTGTCGTGTTGATAGAGGGCTTGCCGGAAGGAAGGACGACCGCGGTCTGTTGGGTCGTGGTCTGACCGAGATGATGGCGACGTGGGGCGTCGGGCAGGTCAGACAGGCGTGCTGCGCAGGTAAGCACATCGCAGCAATGGCCCACTATAGCAGGCGCGGCGCAAACGTGCTTGTTTATTTACCGGTGTGCGTTTTCAGCGATTTGGCGGCGACGGGCCAGGATCACCTGCGCCACGTTGTCGGCCCACAGCTTGTAAGTGGCCGCGCTGGGATGAAAGCCATCGGCGGCCATCATGTCCGGCTGCATGGGGAAGTCGTTTTGCAGCAAGGTGCAGGGCGCTTGGGTGCGGCTCCAGCTTTGCAGTTGTCGGTTGAGCTGGTGCGCCCGTTGGCCCAGAAACCAGCGCAAGGGCTGCGGCAAGGCCGGAAAGCGGTGCATGGGTGGCACGGGCGACAACACGATGTGTTGGGCGCCAAAGCGTTGTTGCACCAGGTCGATCAGGCTTTGTTGTTGGGCAATCCATCGGGCGGGTTTGACGCTGCTGGTCACATCGTTCACGCCTACGGACACCACCGCCACATCAAAGGCATCGTCAGGGTGCTGTTGCAGCATGGCCAGCACTTGCTGCGTGTTGTGCCCGGTTTGCGCCAGCAATGTCCAGCTCACTTGGTGGTGGGCTGCCAGTTGTTGCACCAGTTGGCCCGTCAAGGCCTGGCTTTGGTGATCCACCCCCACGCCTGCGGCGGCAGAGTCCCCCAGGATCAACACCCGCAGGGCCGGCCCTTGGCCCGTGGTGCCATGCCGGGCACCTTCAGGTTCAGGCAGCTTGGGTGTGACCTGGCGTGTGTACACGCCTTGCAGCAGCAAGACGGGGCCCAGCGCAATCTTGATCAAGGTTTCTTGCATGTGAATGGGCTGCTGTCAGTGGTGGTGCGCGTGGTGCAGGTCAGGCGCATGCGGGTGGGTGTGCCGCATGGGCTCATGACTGTGCATGTGGCTGTGCGCGCCTTGTGGCATGGGGTCATGCGGGTGGTTGTGGTGGCCATCGTCATGGGTGTGGGCATGCTCATGTAGCAAGGCATCGTGTTGATGTTCGTGGGCATGTGATTCGCTCAAATGCAGGGCAATGCCCAGCAGCATCAACAAGCCACCGGCCACCACGCCCCATGTGATGCTTCGGTCTTGCAGCCCCATGGCGAACAACGCACCGATGAAGGGGGCAAAGGCAAACACAGAGCCCGTGCGCGCGGCACCAAAGGATCGTTGGGCCAGCAGGTACAGGCGCAGGCTCAGGCCATAGCCGGTGGCGCCAATGCCCAAAAGGGCTGCCGCTTGCAGGGCTGTGGGGGCTGATTCATGCGCCATCCAGGCCAGAAGTGCGGTGAAGGATGCACCCAATGCTGATTTGGCCAGCACCACTTGTCCGGGGTCTCGATCGGCCAATGGGCGGGACAGCGTGTTGTCGACACCCCAAGCTGTGGTGGCGGCCATCACGGCCAGGATACCCAAGAACTGAGCTTGACCTGTTTGGTGGCCCTCGACAACCAAGAGGGCGCCGCCACCAGTCAGCAGGGCCATGGCCGCCCACACCTTGCGATCCATCACCTCACGGTAAAGCAGTCGGGCCAGGATGGCCGTGAACACGGCCTCCAGCGTCAACATCAGTGAGGCACTGGTGCCGCTGGTGTGTTGTAGGCCCCAAGCCAGGCACACGGGGCCGATGACGGCACCAAACAAAGCCATGCCGAACAAGCGCGAGCCATCTGTGCGTTGCAAGCGGGCTTCACGTTCAACGGGTTGTCTGAGCAGGGCGCCCAGCAAGGCGGCGCCGGCGTACAACAGCGATGCGGTGCTGAATGCACCCAGGCCTTGCCCAGCCGCTTGCACCAGTGGTGTGCTGATGCCAAACAACATGGCGGCCCCTAAGGCCAGCAGGCCGCCTTGAAGGGCGGGGCGGTGCAGTGGGGTCATGTTGATGGGGCTTGTTGATATTGCGATGGCGCGACGCCTTCCCAGCGCTTGAACGCGCGGCGAAAGTTGGCCATGTCGGTGTAGCCCAATGTGTAGGCAATTTCTTGAATCGACAAGTGTCCGGCCTTGAGGTGTTCCAGCGCCAGCATGTGGCGCACGGATTCCAAAATGTCTTTGTACGACGTGCCCTCGTCCAGCAAGCGACGGTGCAGGGTGCGAGGGGTCATGTGAAACAAGCGCGCCGTGACGTTCAGCGACGGAAAGCCGTTTTGCTTTTCCAGCATGATGCGTCGCACACGCCCACTCAAGGACTCGTTCTGTGTCAGCTTGTCCAGCTCGCGCTGGCAGATGGCGGCGGCATCGGCAAAGGTGGCGGGGTCGGCCATCTTCAGGGGCTGATCCAGGATCGCCTCTGGGATGGTGAAGCCAGCCCAAGCCTGGTTGTAGCGGACTTCGCTGTTGAACATGTCTTGCGTCAGGTCGGCATAGTCGGGCCGATCAAAGGGGAAGGACACCCACATCACATGGCGTGAGCCCATGGTGATGTAGTCCAACACGTTCTTGACGGTCAGCATGATGGCTTCGAGCACGGTGCGCCGAATCTCGCCCAGTGGTTGCGGCTCTTCAAAGCGCACGTGCACATGGGGGCCGTCGATGTCATGGCGAACCAGTACCAAGGTGGTTCGCACGCCGATGTAGCGCTCGAACAAGTCCAGCGCTTGGCGCAGGGTGCCGCTGTTCATGGCGGCATAGCCCAGGATGCCATGGGTGTTGACCACCAGGCGTTCGCCCACCAGCAGGCCCAAGGCGGGTTCTTTCGTGACAGCCAGCGCGTTGACCACCAGCTGATAGGCCACCGGGAAGGACACCGTCTGCATCGGGTTGGCCAGATCAGCCTCAGTCAGTTGGCTGAGGGCCAGCCACTGCGGCACATCGGCCCCCAGTGATTTGACCTGGTCCGCAATCTGCCGAACGTAGTGAATGGGGAGGCTGAAGTCCTGGGCTTGCATGGCGCGGGATTGTCAATAAATGACCCATGAATGTCAATCCGCAACCTACCCGGGATCGACCCTCGTCCCTACGATCAAGGTGTTTCTTGATCTGTATTTGGAATGACGGGAGTTGTGATGTTTGCGTTCCTCACCAAGAAAAAGCCAATCACCGCGCACATCAATGCGCAGCCCATCGTTGTGCAGCCGAAGGAGACTTTGCTGCAAGCGGCGCTGCGCGAGGGCATCAACTTTCCGCACAGTTGCCGTGTGGGTGGTTGCGCTTCGTGCAAGTGCAAGTTGGTCAATGGCAAGGTCAAGGAGTTGACCGAGGCAGGCTACATCTTGTCTGACGAAGACCTCGATCAAGGCTACATCCTGGCTTGTCAAAGCGTGCCGCAAACCGATGTGTCCATCGAGGTGGACCTGGGCTCACAACAGGCGCGTCGCCGTGTGGGTGGCCGCGTCGTGTCGCAAGACAAGTTGACACACGACATCACCCGCTTGCGCGTGCAACTGGACGAAGCCCTGGCCTACAAGGCTGGGCAGTTTGCTGACATCAGCATCGAATCTTTGAGTGGGGTGAGCCGGAGCTACTCCTTTGCCACGCCGGTGCAACCGGATTCACAGGTCAGCTTCTTCGTGCGAAGGGTGCCTGGTGGCGTTTTTTCTTCAGCGATCAACGATGGCATCGTCGTCGGTCAAAGCGTGACGATTGATGGCCCAGCGGGGGACTTCTGGTTGCGCCCATCGGATGCACCGATCTTGTTGGTGGCTGGCGGCAGTGGCCTGGCCCCTGTGTTGGCCTTGCTGAAAGATGCGGTGGCCCATGGCGTGTCTCGCCCGGTTGCCTTGCTGTTTGGTGCGCGTGAAGAACGTGATCTGTATGCACTCGATGAGATCCAGGAGATCGCACGCCAATGGCGTGGGCCCTTCAAGTTCATCCCCGTGCTGTCGGCCGCTGCGGCGGATGCGTCATGGCGGGGCGAACGTGGCTTGGTGATCGACAAGATCCCGATGGTGTTGGCCGCTGGCACGCATGCCTATCTGTGCGGCCCGCCCCCCATGATCGACAGCGCTGTGGCTTTGCTCAAGTTGCATGGTGTCCCGGCTGAGCACATTCACGCAGACCGTTTCACGACTTTGCAAGACGCTGTGGCCGTGGCGGCCTGAAGCACCACGGTTGATTCAACACGATCAGGAGACAGACATGATGAAGATGTTTCACTACCTCAAGTATTTTTTATTCCATGTGATTGGCTTGATTTCTGCAGCGGCCATATTGGCCGGTGGTGGGTTCATCACAGCGGGCTTCTTGGCGGTGTTGGTGATCTATCTGGTGGGTGATGCCGTTTGCGGTGACGACACATCGACGCCGCATTTCAGCTTCCCGGGTATCTTGACGGCGCAGTTGTGGCTGGCTTTGCCGTTGCTGGCCTTCATTGTGTTTTCAGCCGTGTGGAGTGTTTGCTCGGGTGATCCATTGGGATTTGGGGCCTGGTTGACACAGCTGACAGGGTATGACGTCATCGCAGCGCGAGACACCACTGCGCCGGGGCATCACATCTCCACGTTGCTGGCAACAGGGTTGATGATCGGCATGGTTGGCACCATCACCGCACATGAATTGACGCACCGTACCTGGGACCCAATCTCCATGTTCATCGGTCGCTGGTTGTTGTCGTTCAGCTTTGACACGATCTTCTCGATCGAGCACGTTTACGGCCATCACCGCTATGTTTCTACCATTGATGACCCGGCCACGGCACCACGTGGTCGCAACGTGTACTTCCACATCGTTGCATCAACAATCAAGGGCAACATCAGTGCCTGGCAAATTGAAAAGAAGCGTTTGACTCGCAAGGGCCAGGGCCTCTTCTCGTGGCACAACGCTGTGATCCGTGGTCACTTGATGAGCGTGTTGCTGGTTGTGGCTGCTTACGCAATGGGTGGCTGGCAAGCGGCGGTGTTCTTCACGCTGTGCGGCTTGTGGGGCAAGTCCTTGCTGGAGATCGTGAACTACATGGAGCACTACGGCATGGTCCGCAACCCAGCGACCCCTGTGCAGCCACGCCATTCATGGAACACCAACAAGCGCATCAGCTCGTGGGCCATGTTCAACCTGACTCGCCATTCGCACCACCATGCCCAAGGCGAGGTGCCTTACCAAGACCTCAAGCCGTTCCCAGAGGCCCCCATGATGATCAGCGGTTACCTGACCACCATCATCGTGGCCTTGATCCCCCCGCTGTGGCACAAGCTGATGACACCGAAGGTGTTGGCTTGGGATCGCGATTACGCCACGGCAGAGGAGCGGGCTTTGGCCGCCAAAGCCAATGCCAACAGTGGCATTGCCGATATGACGGACTTGTCTCCCGTTCGGTGACACCTCATGCATCAGTGATCCGAATGGCTTGATGG
>JBDKHX010000102.1:0-5827 GCA_039797415.1 Pseudomonadota bacterium
GTACACAGATCTGCGTCAATCTGAGGGATGGCTTTGGGTGGCATGATCGTGCGCTTATCTGCGTCGCCCTGAATATTTCGATTGCTCAGTATGACAAAACACGGCCGCTTGCTGTTCTCAGCCTTGGCATTCATCTGCACATGGGGTGCCTCAAGCGCCCAAGCCGATACGGTGCAAGTCGCTGTGGCGGCGAACTTTGCAGAGCCATTTCAAAAGATCGCGGCAGCCTTCCTTGCGGACACGGGCCACAGCGCTGTCCCCATCGTGGGATCAACGGGCAAGTTTTACGCCCAGATCAAATTCGGCGCCCCCTTTGATGTGCTGCTGGCCGCCGATGACGAAACCCCACGCAAACTGGAAGACGAAGGCTTGGCCGTCAAAGGTCAACGCTTCACCTATGCCATCGGCAAGCTGGCCTTATGGAGCGCCCAACCCAACTTCGTGGATGCCCAAGGCGCCGTATTGAAAAAGGGCCTCTTTGAGCACCTCGCACTGGCCAACCCCAAACTGGCTCCCTATGGTGCTGCGGGTGTTGAAACGCTCAAAGCCTTGGGCTTGTACGAGGCGCTGTCCAGCAAAATCGTACAAGGTGAAAGCATTGCCCAGGCCCATCAATTTGTGTCTACTGGCAATGCGGCGCTGGGCTTTGTCGCCTTGTCTCAAATTACCAAGCCCGACAAACCTGCCGTCGGGTCTTGGTGGCTGGTGCCAAGCCAGTACTACACCCCCATCTTGCAAGATGCCGCCTTGATCAACAAAGGGGCCAGCAACCCGGCAGCAACAGCGTTGATGAAGTACCTCAAAGGGGACAAGGCCAAAGCCGTGATCAAGGCTTACGGCTATGAACTCTGAGCCCCTTGCTTACACGGGGTTGCACAGATGGTCCACGAACACCCGCACACGCAAGGGCATGTAGCGGTCGCGCAAGTACATCAATGAAAACGGACGTGAGCGGCCCCCATAGGGTTTCAACACCTCCACCAAACGGCCTTGTCGAATGTCTTCGTCCACGATGAATCGGTAGGTCTGCACCAACCCAGCACCGGCTTTGGCCAGGGTCACACATGCCAGGATGTCGTCCAGACAGGTGATGTTGCCTTGGGTTGTCAGCTCGACGTCCTGCTCGCCATTGCGGAATGCCCATTGCACCCGTTGGCCTGAACTGGGCAGCACAAACTGCACACAGTCATGCTGCGCCAGATCCGCCAAGGTTTTGGGTGTGCCTCGTTGTTTGAGATACGGCCTTGTCGCCACCACCACCAATTCGGCATCCATCAACTTGCGTGCAATCAAGCCGGAATCAGCTTGTTCACGCGCACGCACGGCCAGGTCAAACCCATCGGCCACAAAGTCGATGTTGCGGTTGCTCAGTTGCACCTCCAGTTGGATGTGGGGATACCGTGCCCGAAACCCTGGCAACAGGGGCAGCAAGGCGTATTGACCAAACGTCGTGGGCACGCTGATGCGCACCAAACCACTTGGCTCGGTCTGCGTGCCCGTCAATTCACGCTCAGCTTCTTGCAATTGGTTCAGCGCTGCACGGCATTGCGCCAGGTAGGCACGGCCGCCATCGGTCAACCTGATTTGGCGCGTGGTGCGCACAAACAAGCGCACTTGCAAACGGGCCTCCAAGCGGCCAATGGCGCGGCTGACGGCTGCGGGCGTCAGTCCCACTTCGCGGGCCGCTGCCGCAAAGCTTTCCAAATCTGCGGCCAGGCAAAACAACTCAATGCTGCCCAGCATCACACCATCCAATTGCCGCGTCATACCTTACACCATGTAATGAATGAAGTACTCGTTGCCTAGTTTATCAATTCTGGACACATCAATAGCATCACTTCCATTCACTCACCGACTGAACGGAAGCCCTCAAATGACCCACTCGACAACAGACATCGCCATCGTTTTTCACAGTGGTTATGGCCACACACGCCAGGTTGCCCAAGCCATCGCCGAGACCAGCCATGCCGCCTTGCTAGAGGTCGATGCCCAAGGTGAACTGAGTGCGCAAGCATGGGATCAGTTGGCCCAAGCCAAGTTGATCGTCTTCGGCTCGCCCACCTACATGGGCAACGTCAGCTGGCAGTTCAAGAAGTTCATCGACGCGACCTCACGCGTCTGGGGCCAACAAGGCTGGAAGGACAAGCTGGCCGCAGGTTTTACCAATTCGGCCAGCATCAATGGCGACAAGCTCGCCACCTTGCAAGCCTTGTTCACGCTGTCTCAACAACACGGCATGTTGTGGGTGGGCACCGGCATGATGCCCAGCAACAGCAAAGCCGCCACCCGCGATGACATCAACTACCTGGCGTCTTTCTCAGGATTGATGACCGCCACACCATCAGACGCCAGCGCTGACGAGATGGTCCCAGGTGACTTGGCCACCGCTCGCCAATTTGGCACACGCATCGCCCACATCGTTCGCCGCTTCAACTGATTGCCAGGAGACCCGCATGCCCTACGTGAACATTCAAATCACCCGTGAAGGCGTGAGCGCCGAGCAAAAAGCCGCCTTGATCCAGGGCACGACTGATTTGCTCGTCAAGGTGCTCAACAAAGAGCCCGCCACCACCTTTGTCGTCATCGACGAAGTGGACTTGGACAACTGGGGGGTCGGGGGGCTGCCCGTCGTCCAATACCGGCAGCGCCACACGCCCAACACATGAACGATCAGCACTTGATTGAGGCCCTGATGGCCCGCTATTTCGAGGGCCTGTATCAGGGCGATGTCACCCTGCTGGCAGAGGTCTTGCACCCCCAAGCCATCTATGCCACCGCCAGCGGGGGGCACCTGCTGCACCTGGACATGACCAGCTATTTTCAACGGGTCAAGCAGCGGCCGACACCTGCCAGCCAAGCCCATCGCCGTACGGACCAGATCGTGAGTGTTGAATGGGCCGGCCCTGTGACGGCGATGGTGCGAGCGCAATGCTCCATTCCCGGGCGCACCTTCATCGACTTGCTCACGCTGATCAAGGTCGATCAGCGCTGGCAAATCATCAGCAAAGTGTTTGACTTCACGGAGGTAGCTGAAGGGACTCAGCCAGATGCCCATAGACCGTCTTGACACGCAGCGAATGGCGTGACTCCGGGTGCGTCAACAACCACAGGTCGGTCTGGCAGTCATCCAGAGGCTCGGTCAATTGCCGCAAATCAGATCGACCTTGCGCCAAGAAGGTGGGCAACAAACCGACACCCAAACCCAAGGACACACACGCCATGACCGACAGAATGCTGTTGACTTGGTAGCCAGGCACGACCTTTGGAAAATGCTTCTTCCGCCAGACCACGGAAGGGTGATCAGGCAAGGCCTCATCCGGGGCGACCCATTGCGCCTGCGCCAGCCATGACGCGTCGTACTGTTTGATCGGGGCCCGCTTGGCCGCATACAAAGCCACCTGGATCGACCCGATGCGTTTGCCCACCAGGTGTTGAGGTGGCCGTTTGGTTGCACGCACCGCGATGTCTGCATCACGACGCGTCAGGCTGGCCAACTCATTGCCGGTATGCAGGTCGTAACGCAATGAAGGATGCTGTTTGTTCAGCGCTTTCAAAGCCGGTGCCACCAGGCCATGCAGGATCGTGTCTGTGGTGGTGATGCGAACGCACCCAGTCACAGCGTCTGGCTGCAATTGCGCACTTGATCGGGCCTCTTCCAGTGCCGACTCAACCCGCTCTGCTTGCACAGCCAAGGTCAAGGCCAAGTCCAATGCCTGGTAGCCCTGACGAGACCGGTCAAACAAAGCCTGCCCCAAACCGCGCTCCATGCGTTGCAGATGTCTGAACACCGTTGAGGCATCCATGCTCAAACGATCGCCCGCTTCAGCCAAGGTGCCGCAGCGCACCAAGGCCAGCAACACCGCCAAATCAGTGGCGCTGAGTTGGTATTGCGGTTTTGCATTCATGGTTTGCCAAGCTGCCTATTTTCATTGCGAATCAGAAATCCTACATTGAACCCATCAGAAGCGCCCAATTGAACCCATTCACCATGACATCCACATACCCATCACAACTGACATTGATCAGCCACGCACTGTGCCCATACGTTCAACGCGCAGCCATCGTGCTGGCTGAAAAGGGTCTGAGCTTTGAACGCGTCGACATCGATCTGGCCAACAAACCCGAATGGTTCTTGAAAGTGTCGCCCTTAGGCAAGACCCCCGTTTTACTGGTGGGGGACGAGGCCATATTTGAATCAGCGGTGATTTGCGAATACCTGGATGAAACCAGTCTGCCCACGCTTCATCCATCAGACCCGCTACAACGAGCCAAGCACCGCGCCTGGATGGAGTTCGGATCGACCGTGCTCAGTGGCGTGGCGGGCTTTTACAGCGCCCCCGACGCTGCAGCCTTGAACACCAAAGCCAAGGAGCTGCGCCAACGCTTTGAACAACTGGAAGCCACACTCGGGGAGGGGCCTTACTTCGCCGGCTCGGCATTCAGCATCGTGGATGCCGTGTTTGGCCCGGTATTTCGCTACTTTGATGTGTTCGACACGATTGCAGACTTCGGCGTTTTCACGAACCTGCACAAAGTCCAGGCCTGGCGCATGGCCCTGGCCCAGCGAGCGTCTGTGCGCCAAGCTGTGGCGCCCGACTACGAGACCCAGCTACGGCAATTTTTGGCACAAAAGCCATCTGCGCTGGCCACGTTAATGTGACGGCTGCGGCAGCTCAGCCTTTCAGAATATAGGCCAAATCTGCCAAAAAAGGGGCCCGTTGTACGAAAACGCCGGACCGTGAAAACCATGCCAATTTGGCCCACCCAAACTGGCCTGGTTTATGCATGATGGACATCAGTAACCCGTGTTGTTTCAACGGAGGATGGCACCATGAACTGGTTTGACAACATCTCGTCTGATTGCGATCAACCCGTTGCCCCGGCAAGGCTGATGGAAGGCTTGTGGAAACACCAGCTCCACGCCTTTGCAGACCCGGTACTTTGCCGTTTGGTGGTTGACCTGTCAGAGCCCCGTGTCGTCGCAGCCCAAGTGATCGAGCCCGGCATGGCCGAGGACTTGGAAAGCACCGCCCTGGAAGACCTGACCCAGTCATTGCAAGCACGCCAAGTGCTGGACCATCTGGCGGCATGGGGTTTCACATCGTGCGCCGTTTTGCCTGAATGGGCCCGCCCCACCTTCAGTGACAGCCAGATCGCCGAGCTGGAGCGCATTCAGGGCTACCTGATCGAAGCCTCAGAGGACACGGTGGACTCCGTGCTGATGCTTCGTGACGAATTCCTCAACAACATTGGGGTGACCGACCGGCACATGTACCGCGCCGTGCGTCAGGCACCGCAAGGTCCTTACCAGCGCAAGAGTGGTCGTTCACACTTGAATTGATCCGCCCCAAGCGGGTTGGGCTTCACAACCAGACCATGAGGTGCCACACCACGGCCCACAGGGTCATGAAGCCGCATCCCATCATGCCCAGCACGGCCAGCACCCACCACAAGGGGCTGGTCAGCATGGCTGCCGAGCCCACCAACCACGTCACCGATACGGCGCTGTACACGCCATCGCGCGTGCGCTTGAGGGTGGTGGCATCGGTGCGGTTGACTTGCTGAAAGCCGTCCTTGACCAACTGGCGTAAACCGGCCACATCGGACAAGGCCTCGGCCAACAGCGCGGCGGGCAACACACAGGCTGCACCCACCAAAGCCGTGATCAAGGCGCCCACCATCTGGCCAGACTGCCACCACAAATAGACCACGCCGGCCGTGGCTGCGGCGCCCATCAAGGCCACCCACCAAATCATGCGGGAAGCACCTTTGCCCAGCCGTTCCAAAAACTCAATCAGGTTCACAACCGCTCATCACTTGTTGTTGA
>JBDKHX010000103.1:0-5730 GCA_039797415.1 Pseudomonadota bacterium
TTTGGCGCCTACATCTGTGGTGAAGAAACCGCTTTGCTGGAATCGATTGAAGGCAAGAAGGGCCAACCGCGCTTCAAGCCACCATTCCCAGCCAGCTTTGGTCTGTATGGCAAGCCCACCACGATCAACAACACCGAAACTTTTGCCGCGGTCCCTTGGATCATTCGCAACGGTGGTGAAGCCTTCTTGAACGTTGGCAAGCCAAACAACGGTGGCACCAAGCTGTTTTCGATTTCCGGTGACGTGGAGCGTCCCGGTAACTACGAAATCCCGATGGGTACGCCATTTGCCACCTTGCTGGAACTGGCTGGTGGCGTGCGCGGTGGTCGCAAGCTCAAGGCCGTGATCCCTGGTGGCTCATCGATGCCTGTGCTGCCAGCGAACATCATGATGGATTGCACGATGGACTATGACTCCATCGCCAAAGCCGGCTCGATGCTGGGCTCTGGTGCGGTCATCGTGATGGACGAAACCCGCTGCATGGTCAAGAGCCTGTTGCGCCTGTCGTACTTCTACATGCATGAATCATGCGGCCAATGCACACCTTGCCGTGAAGGTACAGGTTGGCTGTGGCGTGTCATGGATCGCATTGAAAACGGCAGGGGGCGTCCAGAGGACATCGACATGCTGAACTCGGTGGCTGACAACATCCAAGGCCGCACCATCTGTGCTCTGGGTGACGCAGCGGCCATGCCGGTGCGCGCATTCATCAAGCACTATCGCGATGAATTCGTTCATCACATCGAACACAAGACCTGTATGGTCCCGGCCTACATTTGAGCGGGGCAAAACCCATGGTTGAAATCGAACTCGACGGCAAAAAGGTCCAGGTTTCTGAAGGCTGCATGGTCATGCATGCCGCAGAGCAATCTGGCACTTACATCCCACACTTTTGCTACCACAAGAAGCTCTCCATCGCGGCGAACTGCCGCATGTGCTTGGTAGACATTGAAAAGGCTCCCAAGCCGATGCCTGCCTGTGCCACGCCCGTGACGCAAGGCATGATCGTGCGCACCAAGAGCGAGAAAGCCATCAAGGCCCAGCAAGGCGTGATGGAATTTTTGCTGATCAACCACCCGCTTGATTGCCCGATCTGCGACCAAGGCGGTGAATGCCAGTTGCAAGACGTGGCGGTGGGCTACGGTGGCTCGGCCTCTCGTTACGCTGAAGAAAAGCGCGTCGTCTTCCACAAGGAAGTTGGCCCGTTGATCTCGATGGAAGAAATGAGCCGTTGCATTCACTGCACGCGCTGTGTTCGCTTCGGTCAAGAAATCGCTGGCGTGATGGAACTGGGTATGGCTCACCGTGGTGAGCACTCCGAAATCACGACTTTCGTTGGCCAGACTGTTGACTCGGAATTGTCCGGCAACATGATCGACCTGTGCCCCGTGGGCGCATTGACCAGCAAGCCCTTCCGTTACAGCGCCCGTACATGGGAGTTGTCGCGTCGCAAGAGCGTCAGCCCGCACGACTCAACCGGCTCCAACCTGATTGTTCAGGTCAAGAACGGCAAGGTGATGCGAGTTGTTCCTTTTGAGAACGAGTCCATCAACGAATGCTGGTTGGCTGACCGTGATCGCTTCAGCTACGAAGCACTGAACAGCGAACAACGTCTGACCAAGCCCATGCTCAAGCAGGGTGGTCAATGGCGTGAAGTCGACTGGACCACTGCGCTCGAGTACGTAGCCAATGGTCTGAAGGGTGTCAGGAACGATCATGGCTCGGCCGCGATCGGTGCTTTGGCTACCGAGCACAGCACCGTCGAAGAGTTGTTCCTGTTGGGCCAACTGGTTCGTGGTCTGGGCAGTGACAACATTGACACTCGCCTGCGTCAAGCTGACTTTGCCGTGGGGCAGGGCGCTCGTTGGTTGGGTCTGCCGATTGCTGATCTGTCGACACTGGACCGCGCCTTGGTTGTGGGCTCGTTCTTGCGCAAAGATCACCCGTTGTTTGCCTCGCGTCTGCGTCAGGCCGCCAAACGTGGTGCACAAATTTCTGCCATCGGTGCAGCCAATGATGATTGGTTGCTGACGGTTGCCAATCGTGTCACCGTTGCCCCTAGCGCTTGGCTGCAAGCTCTGGCTGATGTGGCTGCAGCGATTGCCGCTCAAACCGGTGCAACTGCTCCCGTGCAAGGTCAGGCAACCGATGCAGCACGTGCAGTGGCTGCTTCGCTGTTGTCGGGCGATCGCAAGGCGGTCTTGCTGGGTAACGCGGCTGCTCAACATCCACAGGCCTCTGGCTTGCAAGCTCTGGCTCAATGGATTGCTGAACAAACCGGTGCCAAGTTGGGCTTCCTGACTGAATCGGCCAACACCGTTGGTGCTCAGTTGGTCGGTGCTCAGCCACAAAATGGCGGCTTCAATGCGGGCCAAATGTTGAGTGGCAATGGCCTGAAGGCTGTGCTGCTGCTGAACGTTGAGCCTGAACTTGATGCCGCCAATCCCGCTGCAGCTCGTGCAGCATTGGCCGGAGCCGAAATGGTGGTCGCTATGTCTGCATTCAAGACCGCGGCCATGGATTACGCCGATGTGTTGTTGCCGGTTGCGCCGTTCAGCGAAACATCGGGCACCTTCGTGAACGCTGAAGGTCGTGCACAAAGCTTCCACGGTGTGGTCAAGCCTCTGGGTGACACCCGTCCTGCCTGGAAGGTCCTGCGCGTATTGGGCAACCTCCTGAGCGTGGACGGTTTCGAATTTGAAACCTCAGAAGAAGTTCGCAGCCGCGCCTTGGGTGACATCGCTGCATTGGGTGCACGTTTGAACAACCAAACACAAGCTGCCGTGGCCTTTGCCGGTCAAACGGGTGGCTTGGAGCGGTTGTCTGACGTGCCGATTTACAGCGCTGATGCACTGGTTCGCCGTGCTGAGTCCTTGCAACAAACCGCTGACGCTGCTGCGCCAGTGGCAAGCTTGCCTCAAGCCCTGTGGGCTGAGCTGGGCTTGAGCGATGGCGCTCAAGTCAAGGTCAGTCAAGACGGTGGTTCTGCGGTGCTGCCAGCTGTGCTGGATGCGTCGTTGCCTGCCAATGTTGTGCGTGTGCCTGCTGGTCACGCTGCTACCTCGACGCTGGGTGCCATGTTTGGTGCCATCCGCGTTGAGAAAGCCTGAGTGCAGGGAAGGGAATACACATGATTGATGCCCTGTATACAGCTGGAGCCGGAGCCCTGGGTGGCGCATGGCCCGTGGTCTGGTCTCTGATCAAGATCGTGGCTTTGCTGCTGCCCTTGCTGGGTTGCGTGGCTTATCTGACCTTGTGGGAACGCAAGGCCATCGCTTGGACGCAAATCCGTCCGGGTCCAAACCGCACAGGTCCTTATGGTCTGCTGCAACCCATTGCTGACGCGGTCAAGCTGATTTTCAAAGAAATCATCATCCCGTCTGCTGCGCACAAAGGCCTGTTCTTCCTCGGCCCGATCATGACGATCATGCCTGCCTTGGCAGCTTGGGCTGTGGTGCCATTCGGTCCTGAAGTGGCTTTGGCCAACGTGAACGCAGGTTTGTTGTTCCTGATGGCCATCACTTCTTTGGAAGTCTATGGCGTGATCATCGCTGGCTGGTCTTCTAACTCCAAGTACGCATTCTTGGGTGCCATTCGTGCTTCGGCACAGATGGTGTCTTATGAAATCGCGATGGGGTTCTGCTTGGTGATCGTGTTGATGACTTCCGGTTCGCTGAACATGACTGACATCGTGTTGAGCCAGGGCAAGGGGCAGTTTGCAGACATGGGCATGAGCTTCCTGTCTTGGAACTGGTTGCCTTTGCTGCCTGTGACCATCGTCTACTTCATCTCTGGCTTGGCCGAGACAAACCGTCACCCATTTGACGTGGTGGAAGGCGAGTCGGAAATCGTGGCCGGTCACATGATCGAGTACTCGGGTATGTCGTTCGCCATGTTCT
Source organism: Pseudomonadota bacterium (assembly GCA_039797415.1). GTDB lineage: Bacteria > Pseudomonadota > Gammaproteobacteria > Burkholderiales > Burkholderiaceae_C > Aquabacterium. The sequence goes on from JBDKHX010000103.1 coordinate 3,900, forward strand.
TCTTGGCTGAATACGCCAACATGATCCTGGTGTCGACATTGGCCGCGATCATGTTCTTCGGTGGCTGGTTGGCACCGATCGATGCACTCAGCTTCATTCCAGGCTGGATCTGGTTGGGCTTGAAGGCATTCATCATCGTCACTCTGTTCTTGTGGGTTCGCGCATCTTTCCCTCGCTTCCGCTATGACCAGATCATGCGTTTGGGTTGGAAGATCTTCATCCCAATCACCTTGATCTGGCTGGTGCTGGTCGGTGGCTGGATGATGTCGCCCTGGAACATCTGGAAATAAGGGGCTCATCACATGTCTACGTCCCTCAAGGATTTCGTATCGAGCTTCTTCCTCTTGGAATTGTTCAAGGGGATGGCTCTGACTGGTCGTCACTTCCTCAAACCGTACATCACTGTGCAGTTTCCTGAGGAAAAGACACCGATGTCGCCACGCTTCCGTGGTCTGCACGCGCAACGTCGCTACGAAAGTGGTGAAGAGCGTTGCATCGCCTGCAAACTGTGCGAAGCCATTTGCCCAGCCATGGCCATCACGATCGAGTCAGATGTGCGCGCAGACGGCCAACGCCGTACGACCCGCTATGACATCGACCTGACCAAGTGCATCTTCTGCGGTTTCTGCGAAGAAAGCTGTCCGGTCGACGCGATTGTCGAAACTCACATCTTTGAATACCACGGCGAAAAGCGTGGCGATCTGTACTTCACCAAGGACATGCTCCTGGCTGTTGGCGACCGCTACGAAAAAGAAATCGCAGCCAACAAGGAGGCGGACGCGAAATACCGCTGATCAGCAGAGGTACTCGCAAGTTAAACCATGGATACTCTTACCGCTTTGTTCTACGTCTTCTCTTTTGTCTTGGTGTTCGCGGCTTTCCGCGTCATCACAGCAAAGAGTCCCGTCTCGGCTGCGCTTCACCTGGTGCTGGCTTTTGCCACCGCATCTTGCTTGTGGATGCTGTTGAAAGCTGAATTCTTGGCCATTGCCTTGGTGCTGGTCTACGTGGGTGCCGTGATGGTGCTGTTCCTGTTCGTGGTGATGATGTTGGACATCAACATCGATTCCATCCGCCAGGGCTTTTGGAAGCACTTCCCAGTTGCTGGTTTGATCGGTGCCGTCATCGCTGTTGAGATGGCCTTTGTGCTGTTGCGCGGTTTTGATAGCGTGGATGCCAAACCGATGGCGCCTGATGTTGCCAAGTTGGCCAATACCAAGGCACTTGGCATTGATCTGTATACCAACTATCTGTTCCCCGTGCAGATCGCGGCGGTCATTTTGCTGGTGGCGATCATCGCTGCCATTGCGCTGACCCTGCGTCGCCGCAAGGACTCGCATCACCAAGATCCGTCGCAACAGGTTCGCGTCAAGAAGGCCGATCGTCTGCGCATCATCAAGGTTGCCGCTCAGGTCGAAGTGCCTGCCGCTGCTGATACATCGAACAACGGAGGCCAAGCATGAGCGCGATTTCTCTCGGCCACTATCTGTCGCTGGGCGGGATTCTGTTTGCCATGTCGGTACTCGGGATCTTCCTCAACCGCAAAAACCTCATCGTGTTGTTGATGGCCATCGAGCTGATGCTCTTGGCTGTGAACCTGAACTTTGTGGCCTTCTCCCACTACCTGGGTGACATGGCAGGGCAGGTGTTTGTGTTCTTCATCCTGACGGTGGCGGCTGCCGAATCGGCAATTGGCCTGGCCATCTTGGTGGTGTTGTTCCGCAATCGCCAGTCGATCAACGTGGATGAGCTCGATACCCTCAAGGGTTGATCGACGCGCAAGGAGAACCACAATAATGTCTGAGCTTTCTCTCAACTCGCTGCTGGCGGT
>JBDKHX010000104.1:0-5724 GCA_039797415.1 Pseudomonadota bacterium
GACAAAAGCAAGAGACCAAGACAGCGCTGCGGCAACCAGCCCCAGCACCAAACCCTGAGGCCACAAAATGGGCACGAACACGCGCACCAAGGCCGCCCCGAGGACCAGGGCATACGCCGTCACCTCCAGGCGTGATGCTTTCATTTGACGGCCGGTATGCCCCCGGGCCGTGCGGGTGATCATGCCGATGATGAGTCCGCCAGTCACCCCGACCATCAAGGCATGGATGCCAACCGATGCGGGCACCAGCCCCCACTGCGCCAACGCCAGCAGAGCAAATCCCACAGGCATCCACAGGTAGGCCGCATGCAAGATCCACAAAATGGGGCGGTTACGGGTGACCCAAGATTGCCAACGCACCAGACGCATGGCATGCAATGCAGCCGCAGCGGACAAGGCCAGACCCGTTCCCCCATTGGCGGGCAGCACCACCCACATCAGCAAAGCCAGCACGGTGATGAGCATGGTGCATTGCTCCAGACGCGGCCTGGGTTGAATGTGCAAGCCTGGCGTGACGTTGACGGTGAACACCGGCACGACCCGGCCCGCGATCACGCATTCGATCAACACGATCAATGCCAATGCGGCGTGCAGAACCTGCAGCGGCGACACCAACAGCCAACCCGACGTAGACAAATGAAACGCCACATTGCTCAGGGATAACAACACCAAGATTCCGCCGATCGGCAGATTGCGGCGGTTGCCAGCCCGGATCAACAAGCGCAGGAACACCACGGCCACAATGGGCAGCAAGGCCAGATCCAGCACGGCGTAAACAAGGTGAGGCGCGCCAAACGCCGCCAGCCGTGCAGCCAACCACAACGAGGCCAATGCCCCCAGAGCCGCACCTCGGGGTGTGGGCAAGCCCGTCCACGATTTGCCTGCTGTCAGCAAAAAACCAATGATCACGGCCACGGCAAACCCGTAGAGCATCTCGTGTGCGTGCCACAACATCGGCGGCACAGGCACGTTCACATGCACACGCCCCAAAAACATGGCGATCCACAGCGGGACCGAGACGGCCGCCAGCCCTGCAGCCCCAAGATAGAAGGGCCGAAACCCCAGGCGCAACACCGGCCAACCGATCAAAGCCGGATTGGCTCGGCCCTCTGCGGGAGCGATGGGTAAGACAGTTCGGCTCATACGTCGGATGCTAATGATGCATTTTTCATGCATCTTATAGGCACCGCACCGCAAAAGCAATACCATACGTACATCTTTGGAGTACCTCATGCGTCTTGCCGAATACACCGACTACACCCTGCGTGTTCTGATGTTCTGCGCCTCCAACCCGGATCGCCTGGTCACCATCTCCGAGTTAGCCGATCACCATGGCGTGTCAAAAAACCATCTGATGAAGGTCGTCAACGATCTGGGTCACCAGGGCATGTTGGAAACCACCCGAGGTCGCGGTGGTGGTGTACGCCTGTTGAAAAAGCCCCAAGACATCCGCATTGGTGATGTGATCAGGCAGTCGGAAACCGACTTCCGCCTGGTCGAGTGCTTTGACAGTGGCACCAACCTGTGCACGCTCACTCCGTCGTGTCGCTTGAAGCACTTGCTAGACCAGGCCTTGAAGGCCTATTTCAAGGAACTCGATGGCGCCACCCTGGCCGACATTGCCACCCCTACGGTGCGCACGGTGCCCCCTTCTCAGGGCAAACTCGGCTCGCGGCAAGGCAGCATCACATTGAAAGTACAAGCATGAGCTTTCACCCACTGGCCCTCACCCCCAACGGGTTCAGCGCCGCGCCCACACTGAAATTGCACGACCCACTGGCCGCGCTATTGGGTGCCGCGCCGCATGGCTTGATCGAATATGGTTTTGCAGACGTCGTCAAACTCGCTGGGCACTCATGCCCGACAGTCGCCTCGGCCTATTTGATGGCGTGCCGGGGGTTGACGGCCCTGTACGGCAGTGAATTGCCTCAGCGCGGCGGCATCCGGGTCGAATTGGCTGGGCAGGCAACAGAGGGCGTGGTGGGCGTGATCGCCAGCGTCTTGACACTGCTCACCGGCGCCACCGGTCAGACAGGTTTCAAAGGATTGGGGGGACGCTTTGATCGCCGCCACCTGCTGGCGTTTGGCATTGCCATGCAGGGACAGGTTCGCTTTACGCGCGTTGACACCGGTGCGCAAGTGGAAGCACGGTCCCACCTGGATCGACTCCCCACCGATCCACAAATCGGGACGCTGATGCCGCGCTGCGTAGCCGCAACGGCGACAGCCGATGAACTGATGCTGTTTCAATCGCTGTGGCAGGAGCGGGTACGCGCTTTGTTAGTGGATCATGCGGATGAGGTCATCGAACTCATTCACCCTTGACAGGAAAGATCCCGGCTACCACCAGGCGACCAAGACACCCGCTTCACGCCAGGCGCTGACTGCCAGCACGGTTGGTGCAACCAGCGCAAACAACCGCACAACCCGATCAAACACGGGCCCAGCCAGACGAGACTCCAGATAGTGCCGCACCAGCAGGCGACTTTTGTACCAGGCGATGACGGCCACCGACAGGGTCATGAATAAACGACTGGCACCGTGATGCGACTGCCCCGCGGCCGCGACGCTCAACAGCGTCAACACCACCATGGCAGCCCAGGCACACAAAGCCGCAGGCACGGCACAGCCGAATAGACGATACGTTTTCATGCGAAGGCGTAAAACAAGGCAAACAGCATCAACCAGGCCAGATCAGTTGCGTGCCAATAGGTTGCAACAGACTCCAGGCCACGAAAGTCTTCGGTGGAATAGCCGCCCGATGCCAAACAAGCCGCTCCCCACCCCATCGCCATCAATCCCCAGCAGGCATGGATGCTGTGAGCAATCGTGACGTAGTAATAGACGACGACAAAAATGCCCGCAGCCGCATCCACCCCGTGTGCGTGATTCCACTGCCATTCATGCCATTTCAAAACCGGGTACATCGCCCCAACCAGCATGGCGACGACAAACCAAGCCAGCGCCTTCTTGCGCTGGCCCAAGCGCATGCTGGCCAAGCCTCGCGTCAGCATGTAGCCACTGGTGACCATGACCAGGGTGATCAACACGCCACCCATAGTCCACAGCCGTGCTGCGCCCGCCTGAAAATCATGCGGATAAAACCAACGCGCCACGAAGTACACGACAAAGAACATGGTGAACTCGATGTACTCCAGGCACACGCCCATCCACATGGCCTTGTAGCCAGGCATGGTGTCTGACTCAGATCGAGCCCGAGCCACAACCTGCGCATCTAACTGGGGCACGGACAGCGCGCTAACGTTCATCATGAGTCACTCTTTGACATGGATTCACGACACTGAATTCGTCGCGATTTAAAGATACATCACACATGCATCTTTTGCAAGTGCATGGCGCACACGGACGCTGTCCTTCATGACTACTTCCTTGGACGGATAGACACAGGAGGGCCCGCGCATCAAGATAAGTGCTAATTGATCGCTCACCCTTGAGGCTCTGCCATGTCACACGCCCACCTGCACCTGTCCCCGTCTGCTCTGTATCCCTTTGATGCGCGCGGTATTGCCAAGCGCTTTCGCCACGCCGCCATCTTTGGCGCACTGGATGCCCTGCAGTCTGGCGAGACCATGCGCTTCGTGAATGACCACGATCCACTGCCCCTGCTGGATCAATTGCGCAACCGTTACGGCGACCGTGTCAGCATTGAGTACAAGCAACGCGAACCCGGCTCCATCGTCATCGACTTCGTCGTGGTCTGATGAACGACGCAACCTGGCTTTCAGCCGCAGACACGGAAACCCCGACCGCCCCTCGGCTGTCGGGTGATCTGGTCATCTGGCTGCTGATCCTGGCCGAGTTGCTCACCTTTGGTATCTTTTTCATGGCCTACGCCTTCATGCGCGTGGGCCAAGTCAGTTTGTTCAATGCCTCACAGGCCACACTGGACCTGCACACAGGCGGCATCAACACCCTGTTGTTGATCACCAGCAGCTGGGCTGTGGCCCGCGCGGTGCAATCGGTGCGCCGCGACCGCAATCACACGGGCGCCAACTGGCTGGCCGTGGCCTTGATGTGCGGTGGTGCCTTCCTGATTCTCAAAACCCTGGAGTACATCAACAAGATCCAAGCAGGCATTGACGTCTCAACCAACGACTTCTATTTGTTTTACTTCATGCTCACAGGCTTTCACTATCTGCATGTGATCGTGGGCATGGTGATGTTGAGTTTGCTGTGGTTCTTCACCCGACGCGGTCAGTATGGACGCGACAACTGTCACGCGCTGGAAACCGGCGCAGCGTTCTGGCATCTGGTTGACCTGCTGTGGATCATTCTGTTCCCGCTGGTCTACGTGATGCGCTGAAAGGACCCGCCATGGGCATTCGTCACCTCAACCGCATCTGGGCCTTCATGGTGATCGCCACCCTGATCACCTTCACCCTGGGCGAAAGCGGCCTGACCCAAATGGGCAACGCCTGGACCGTGGGGGTGATGTTCCTCCTGGCTTACGCCAAGGGCGTGATGGTGATCCTGGACTTCATGGAACTCAAACACGCCCCGACCATCTGGCGGGTCGTGTTGATGGGTTGGGCCACGGTCACGGTGCTGGGCATTGTGCTGGCCTGGTGGATGGGGCACACCAGCTGAGACCGCCTATTCCGGGCGATCCAGTTTGGTCGACAGCATGATGGTCGAGAAGGTATCCGTTACCCCCTGCACGCTGCGGATGCGGTCGATCACGGCATCCAACTCCTGCGTCGAATCGGTCAACAACATCGCGCACAGGTCATAACGACCACTGACAGAGTACAGCTTGGTGATCTCGTGGCGCTTGGCCAGCTCTCGCATCACCGAGGGCTCGTGCCGCGATTCGATCGATATCAACACCATCGCCCGGATCACATGCGGGCCGCGCGAGCTGCTGACGCTGACGGTGTAGCCCGTGATGACGCCGGCGTCTTCCAGGGCCTTGAGCCGCAACTGCACCGTGCTGCGTGCACAGCCCAGTGCTTTTGCTATGTTCACCAAGGGCAGGCGGGCATTGACCTTGAGCAGCTCAATGAGCTGATGGTCCAGCGCATCCAGATTGGGCTTGATCGGTGCTTTGCTCATGGTGCCCATATTTGCACCAAATCGACTGATCTGGCAAGTCAGCTTCAGTCACTTTGCTTGTTTTCATCGGCTCATCACCCACCTAGACTGAAGGCATAGAAGCAAGCCCACTGCTTGTGGACGCAGGAGTACTGCCATGCCGCACGTCCTCGAAGCCCCGATTGTTCTGGTGCCCACGCCCTGCGCCTCGACCGCGGCCCCAAAAAAACTGTTGACCTGGCGCGAGCTGCAAGCCTACGACCCGGAAAGCGAGCCCTGGCAAAAGCAGTTCTCGCGTCGCTACACCCATCACTCCGAATTGATGGACGTGCTCAACAAGGTCGAAGATGTGGATCAGAGCGTCTACAGACAATTCTCGATTTCGGTGACGCCCTACATGGCCCAGTTGATGGACCGAAACGATCCCAACTGCCCCATCCGCCTGCAATACCTGCCCTCCTTCCATGAGCAGACCCAGCCCGGCTTTGCCACCATGCTGGACGAGTTGGGCGAAGAAAAGGACACCATCCCCGGGACCAGCGTGGTGCACCGCTACCCTCGCCGCGTGCTCTTTCTGGTCAGCAACACCTGCGCCGCCTTGTGCCGCTTCTGCACCCGCAAACGCATGGTGTCTCAACCATCCGGGTCTGTACACAAAGACGAAATCGAAGC
>JBDKHX010000105.1:0-5658 GCA_039797415.1 Pseudomonadota bacterium
CGGCTGCCATCGCCCAGCGTGGGCTCGAACTGATCTTCCAAGTACGCGGTGTTGATGACCACGCGTTGCACACCATCACGCGCCAGGGCCTCGAGGTGCCATTCAATCAGGCGTTTGCCTTGCACCATCAACAATGGCTTGGGGGTGTGGTCAGTGAGGGGGCGCATGCGTTCGCCACGTCCTGCCGCCAGGATGAGGGCCGGCACATTTGCGCTCATGCGTGGCTCCGCTCAAAGGCCACGACGTGACTCAAGTCCAAACGGATGCCCAGCGCTTCGCCAATGTCATGGTCGTGGTGCGATGGGACGACGGACAGTACTTCTGTGCCATCGGCCAGCGCCAAGGTGTAGAGAAACTCCGCGCCTTTGAAGGTCTTGTGCACGATGCGAGCGGTAACGGGGCTGGCGTCGTCATGCACGATGTCATCGGGCCGCATCAGCAACTCCACTTCAGCGCCTTGTGCAAAGGGCAAGCGCTCAGGTGTTTCGAACGTGGTGGCGGCATCGCCCGTGGCGCCCAGTGAAATCGACAGGTGGTGTTCGTCCACCACGTGCGCGGGTACGAATGCACCTTGGCCCACAAAGTCGGCCACACGGCGGTTACGTGGTTGGTGATACAGGCCGTAAGCCGAGTCCCATTGTTGCAAGCGGCCATCGGCCAGCACACCAATGACGTCGGCCATGGCGAAAGCCTCGTGTTGGTCGTGCGTGACCAGGATGGCGGTGGTTTGTGTGGCTTTGAGGATGTCTCGTACCTCTGCGGCCAGCCGTTCACGCAGGGCCACGTCGAGGTTGGAGAACGGTTCGTCCATCAGCAAGATGCCGGGTTGAGGTGCCAAGGCTCGTGCCAAGGCGACACGTTGTTGTTGTCCCCCTGACAGTTCGTGCGGGTAGCGTTTGGCGGCGTGTCCCAAACCAACGATGTCCAGGACTTCGGCGATCCGGGTTTGGGCTTCAGCTTGCCCCTTGATGCCGAAGCCGACGTTTTGTGCCACCGTCAAATGCGGGAACAAGGCGTAGTCCTGAAACACCATGCCAATGCGGCGCCGCTCTGGTGGTGTGATGTGATGCGTGTCACTCAATACCTTGCCATCCAGCCGAATCTGCCCTCGCGCCAAGGGCTCGAACCCGGCGATGGCCCGCAACGCTGAGGTTTTGCCGCAGCCAGAAGGGCCCAACAAGCAGGCAATCGTGCCTTTGGCCAAGGCAAAGCTCAAATTCTGGACGACGGCGCGTGAGCCGTATTGAAGGGCGATGTCGTCAACAACCAGCCAAGGTTCCTGCGATAGGGGGGCTTGAAGCGATTTAGCCGAGGCAGACATGAGGAGATTCCACACAGACAGGGTCACATGGGGATGATAATGGTGACCTGATGATGAGATTGGTTATCAATACTATTTATCTCCGCCAGTTGCGGAGGCCGCGCTGGCGTTTGAGCGGATTGTCTACCCTGGCTTTGCTGGTGGGGGTGTTGGTTGCCTTGCCTGTGGCCGCCGTCATCAGCCATGTGCTGGCAGCGGGCACGAGCGACACCTGGTCGCACCTGTCTGCGACGGTCTTGCCCGACTACATCTGGTCGACCATCTGGTTGTGCCTGGGGGTTGGCGTGGGCACCGCATTGATGGGTGTGGGCGCGGCGTGGTTGGTGACACGCTACGACTTTCCCCTGCGCGGGGTGATGGAGTGGGCTTTGGTGCTGCCCTTGGCCGTGCCGGGTTATGTGATGGCCTACACCTACACCGACTTGCTGCAATTTGTGGGGCCGGTGCAAACGGCCTTGCGAGACACCTTTGGGTGGACACGTGCCGATTACTGGTTCCCGGATGTTCGCTCGCTGGGAGGGGCGGTGGTCCTGTTCACCCTGGTTCTGTACCCTTACGTGTACATGTTGGCTCGAACTTCTTTCATCGAGCGGTCGGCCGGTATGCTGGAAGTGGGCCGGTCATTGGGCTTGGGATCTTGGGGGAGCTTTTGGCGGGTGGCACTGCCATTGGCGCGGCCTGCGATTGCTGCTGGCGTGGCCTTGGCTTTGATGGAAACATTGGCCGACTTTGGCGCCGTGTCTTACTTTGGTGTGCAGACATTTACCACGGGCATCTATCGGGCTTGGTTCTCCCTCGGCGATCGGGTGGCGGCCGCCCAATTGGCTACCGCCTTGCTGGGTTTTGTGATTCTGGTGTTGGCGTTCGAGCGCTTGTCTCGAGGGCGTGCTCGATTTCATGACACATCTTTGCGTCGCAATTCATACCGGGGGCGGCGTTTGGGAGGCTGGCGTGCCATGCTGTTGATCGTGGCGTGCAGCATCCCTTTGATTGCTGGTTTTTTGTTGCCCGCCGGGATCTTGTTGGAGATGGCGATCACCGAAGGCGATGCCCAGTTTGGTGAGCGGTTCTTTGAACTGTCGCGCAACAGCGTGACCGTGGCGGGGCTGACGGCCGTCATCGCGGTGGTGCTGGCGGTGACCTTGGGCTATGCCTCGCGGCTGCGCGCCTCCTGGCTTGTGCGTGGTGTGCACCGATTGGCGGGCTTGGGTTATGCCTTGCCTGGCACCGTGATTGCCGTTGGGGTGTTGATTCCAGTCTCGCGCTTTGACAACATGCTCACCAACTGGCTGTCGCAGAACTTTGGGTGGGATTCCGGGCTGGTCATCACGGGAGGGCTCACCGGTTTGGTGTACGCCTGCGTGGTTCGATTTCTGACGCCGGCGGTGCAGTCCGTTGATGCTGGTTTGCAAAAGATCACGCCCAGCATGGATAACGCGGCCAGAAGTCTGGGCCTCACACCCTCGCAGACCTTACGCAGGGTGCATTTCCCATTGTTGCGTGGCAGCCTGCTGACTGCGGGATTGCTGGTGTTCATCGACGTGATGAAAGAATTGCCCGCGACCCTGGTCATGCGGCCATTCAACTTCGATACCTTGGCCACGCAAGCCTACACATTGGCCTCCGATGAGCGCTTGGCGGAGGCCTCCACATCGGCGCTGGCCATTGTGGTGGTGGGGCTGTTGCCCATGATTTTCCTGAGCCGCGAGATCGCCAAGGCCAGACAAGGTCAGGCTGGTTGAGCGGGCATAAAAAAAGCACCCATTGCGGGGTGCCTTCGTGGTGATGGGGAGCGCGAGCCTGACGACTCGCTTGCCGCTCAACGCCAGCCAGCGCGGTCAAAAGCCTTTTGTGCTTTCACCGCATTGCGTGCCAACTCGCCAACAGGCAGGGTGTCGGGCTTGAATTGCCCCAAGCTCTTGAGTGCAGGGTTGTCGATTTTGACGGTCGAGACAGCGGGCCATTCATTGTTGCCATCGGCAAAATAGGCTTGTGCCTTGTCACTGGCCAAATACTCCATGAACTTCACAGCGGCACCCTTGTTGGGTGCGTGCTTCAGTACACCAGCGCCTGAGACGTTGATGTGCGCGCCCCATGTATTTTGGTTCGGCCAGACGATGCCCAGAGAATTGATGACCTTGCGATCTTCTGCCTTGGTCGATCTCATCAGGCGAGCCAGGTAATAGCTGTTCGAGATGGTCACGCCACACTCACCAGCGGCCACCGCACGAAGTTGGTCTGTGTCGCCACCTTTGGGTGGGCGCGCAAAGTTACTGACCAAACCGCGGGCCCATGCTTCTGTTTGACTTTCCGAGTCGTGGGCAATCATGGCTGCACCCAGCGACAAGTTGTAGGGATGGGAGCCTGAGCGCACGCAAACCTGCCCCTTCAGTCGAGGGTGGCTCAAGTCGCCATAGGTCTGCACCCATTCCGCTTTGATGGCCACTTTGTTGTAGGCAATCACGCGGGCACGGGTCGAAAACGCAATCCAGTTGGGCGTGCGCAAGTTGGCCGGAATGCGGCTTGCCAGCACCTTGGACGCGATAGGCTGAAACAGGCCGGCTTGGTCGGCCATTTCCAGTCGTGCAGCGTCGACCGTGATCAGGATGTCCGCAGGGGAGTTGGCACCTTCATTTTTGATGCGCTCCAGCAACTCGTCTTCTTTGCCATCAAGGCGATTGACCTTGATGCCTGTTTGCTTGGTGAAATCGTCATACAAGGCCTCATCCGTCTGGTAGTGGCGGGCCGAGTAAATGTTCAAAACGTCATCTGCGGCGTGCGCTGCCGGTTGGCAGGCCACGGCGATCAATGTCAGCGAGCAGATGCGGCGTAACGAGAAGGCCATTGAAATCTTCCTTGTGAAATTGCAGTCTTCGTTAGGAAGCACAATAACAGGAATCATTCGTATTTGCGATAGGCGCGCATCAACTCCTTGCTGCAGATCAGACTTTTTGGTGTTCATCGAGCTGAAAAATCGCCACGGTCTGAACCAATTGCTGGGCCTGATTGCGCAGGCTTTCCGCTGCGGCGGCACTTTGTTCGACCAGGGCAGCGTTTTGTTGGGTGGCGGCATCCATCTGGCTGACCGCGCGCCCTACCAGTGCCACGCCTTCGCTTTGTTCGATGCTGGCTTGACTGATTTCGCCCACGATGCTGTTGACCTGACTGATGGCGCGGACAACCTCATCCATCGTGGCTCCTGCCTGGTCGACCTGGCGTGAACCTTCTTCCACGCGCTCTACGCTGGTCCCGATCAATTCTTTGATTTCACGAGCAGCTCCCGCTGAACGTTGCGCCAGTGAGCGGACCTCTCCGGCCACCACCGCAAATCCACGGCCTTGTTCGCCTGCCCGAGCGGCCTCGACGGCTGCGTTCAAGGCCAGGATGTTGGTTTGAAACGCGATGCCATCGATGACGCTGATGATGTCGGCGATGCGTTTGGAGCTGTCGTTGATGCCTCGCATGGTGTCAACCACCTCTGCCACCACAGATCCACCGCGCGTGGCAACCTCTGACGCGCCTTGTGCCAGTTGATTGGCTTGGCGCGCGTTGGCCGCGTTTTGGCTCACGGTGGCGGCCAATTCATCCGCTGAACTGGCCGTTTGCTGCAAGTTGCTGGCGGTCTCTTCTGTGCGTTGGCTCAAGTCGGCGTTGCCTGCCGCAACCTCTGCAGAGGCTGTCTGAATGCTGTCAGCCGTGGCGAACAACTGGGCCTGACCGATGACGAAGTGAAGTTCTACGACGCCCTGGCCAACAACGAGTCAGCTGTACGCGAATTGACCGACGAAACACTGAAGAAGATTGCTCACGAGTTGACCGAGAACCTGCGCAAGAACATCACGGTCGACTGGTCACAGCGCGAGAGCGTGCGCGCTAGCTTGCGTCTGATGGTCAAGCGTGTGCTGCGCAAGTACAAGTACCCGCCTGATATGGCTGATGCTGCGGTGGAGTTGGTACTGGAGCAGGCAGAGACTTTGGGTGAAGAGTGGTCGTGAATTGACTGAAAACATCAAGTCTTGAATTTCAAAGCGATGAGTCGTAAAGAAAAAATCATCCTGGCTGGCGGCGTACACGGGGTTGAGCTCGGGCTCGTACAGGTCGGGCTTGAGCACGCCCTCCTTGAGGTTGTCGAGCACCACGTAGCGGCACGAGCCGCCGAAGTAGCGCCAGGCTTGTTCGTGCAACTCGGCCCAGACTTGCTGGCCCGAGCTCCACACCACGCGGCGGAAGCTGCGGCGCGAATACCGCAGCGTGGCCACAAAGAGGCGGGGCTTGCGGTAGCGATCGCTGCCGGGCACGCGGGTGGGCGCGCCTTCGCCGAAGTCCACTTGCATCTC
>JBDKHX010000106.1:0-5922 GCA_039797415.1 Pseudomonadota bacterium
GCTGCTCTGGCTCCTGTTGCTGCACAAGCAGCTGAAGGCCCCTTCCAAGTTCGCGTTCGCGCTGTGAATGTCGATCCAGCTAACAAGGATGATGTCAGCATCACCGACGTCAGCCTGAACTCCAAGATCATTCCTGAAGTGGACTTCACCTACTTCATCACGCCCAACATCGCGGCAGAGTTGATCCTGACTTATCCTCAAAAGCATGATGTGAGTTCATCTGCTCACAGCGGCAAGATCGGCACCTTGCGTCACCTGCCACCAACCTTGACAGCGCAGTATCACTTCCTGCCAACAGGCCAAATTCGTCCTTACGTCGGTGCTGGTATCAACTACACCAACATCACCACTGTGACCTTGCCTGGCGATCTGAACGTTGACCGTGGTAGCTTTGGCCTGGCTTTCCAAGCTGGCGTAGACATTCAGGTTGCGCCCAAGGTGTTCGTGAACATCGACGTCAAGAAGGTCAACATCCGTACCAACCTGCGCGCTGCTGACGGTTCTGACTTGGGGCAGATCAAGGTAGACCCAACCCTGGTGGGCGTGGGCGTGGGCTATCGCTTCTAATCAGCGAACGCACTCCGCATGAAAAAAGGCTCCCCGCGGGGAGCCTATTTGTTGGCACGATCAATCAGTCGTTCAAACAGCTTGTGCCACTTTGGCTTTGCGGCGTGCAGCCACCACGATACCCAGCCCAGCCAGCATCAATGCATACGTTTCTGGCTCAGGCACAGCCGCTGCAAAGGCGTTGCCCAGCACCTGGTGCGCGGCAGCAGTGGGGTGTACGCCATCCCAGAACAGATAGTTGTCTGGGTTGGCGCAAATGGATGGCACAGCCTTGTCAAAGCAAGCATGCGTGGTGTCTTTGCCTTGGCTGTTGAGCAGCGCAATTTGTGTCTTCAAGAACGCAGAGGTATCAAACGTTTTGATTTGGATGCCTGACAGGTTGCTGCTCATCGCAGACAAACCTGCCATCAGCAGGCTGTTGTAAGCAGCGCTTTGATTGGATGCCACGGCTGCGAAACCTGGGTTCAAAGCGTCAACGCCCAGTGCTGAGGGCGTCACGCCCAAGTCTGGCATCAAGGGGACAAAGAACTCGCGTGCGCCCAAGCCGTACAAAGCCTGGATGTCGTTGAGCAAATTGGTGGATGCGGTTGGCGCCGTGCTGGGGTTCAGCATGTTGGCACCAGCAAAGAAGTCATTGGGGCCCGCCCAAACCACATACAAAGCAGAGGCGTCAGCATGGCCGCCGGTCAGCGCGCCATATTGCGCGATCTGACCTGCGACACCCGTGCCGTATAGGGCGGCGCCGGACAGGTTGCCCATGCCGGTTTGCGCGCCGCCATAGGCAAAGTCAGTCAGTGTCAAACCCAATTTGGCAGACATCACTTCCACCGCCACGGGGCCGTTAGAGAAGCGGCCGTTGAAGTAAGGGAAGGGGGGTTGACCGCCGGTCAGGGCGTACAGGTTGCCGTTGTCGGACAAGCTGTCACCGAAGGTGATGATCTGGGAGTAGGTGGCGCTGGCTGGTGCAGCCATGCAGACGGCAATCAGGCCGGCTGCCAGAGCAAATGCGTGCTTGTTCACTTCGTTGTCCTTGAGGTACTGCAGGGATTGATAGACGACAATCTCTTGTGTTTGATTTGTACCGGTAGGTGTCAAACGTTCCTCATGGGGTAAGCACTGAAATCGATGCGCTGCAACGCAAAACCACCTAATCAAGGGGTAATCGGACAGCAGGTCAATCGCTGAAGGTCTGTTTTTCTGTGACCACTGCCATCAGCGCTTGATCATGTGGCTGCTGCCGCAGTTGTTCGTCGCTCAGCAAACCGGCCTGCCAAGCCACGCCAATGGCGGTGACGCCTGGGTGGGCTGCCAGATACCGGTCGAAATAGCCGCCGCCATAGCCCAATCGCCAGCCTTTTGCGGTGAAGCCCACGCAGGGCACCAGCACCACGTCAGGTTCAACGGGTTTGCCTGTTGTGGTGGCTATCTTGCACTCATCAACGGTGTCTGGTGTGTCGCCGGTCCAGGCTCTGAAGTGCATGTCAACCGGTGAGCGGCGGGCAAAGGGCAGAGCCAGATGGCAATTCCATTGCTGTGCTGCGATCAGGGCCAAGTCCCTTGGGTTAAATTCGCCTTGCATGGGCCAATAAAGACCCAGGCACATGGGCTCCAGTTGAGCCAATACTTCCAACAACCGCGCTTGCAATTGGATTTGGGCCTGCGCCGCCTCTGGCGTTGTCGACCAGGTTTGACGATGGGCCAGCAATTGTTGGCGTAAGGTGGTGCGGTCTGGGGTGGGTGTGTCGGGCATGGCGAACAAAAACAAGGCAAATCAATTGATCAGAACAAGTAAGTATGCAGCCCGGCGTCACCTCTCGGCTGCGGTGTTGAGTGCCCTGGTGGGAGTGGGCGCGTGGACTTGGTCGCCCCCAGCTCAGGCCGGGGGTGGCGATGACATCACCTTTCAAGAGGCGCGGGATGCTTGGCGTGCGCGTGACAAAGCGCGTCTGGGGGCTGCCCGTAACGCCTTGATGGCTGCGCAGCACCCTTTGGCGCCCTGGGCCGATTACTGGTGGGTCAATGCGCGCTTGACCGAGTTGAGCCGCACCGAGGCCGATGAATTCCTGGCTCGCTGGCCCGACAGTTATGTGGCCGATCGCTTTCGCAACGACTGGTTGCAAGAGTTGGGGCACCGTGGGGACTGGGGCACCTTCTTGCGCATTCAGCCCGGGTTTCGGATGAATGACGACAAGGGCGTCATTTGTTCAGGTGTGTTGGCTCGCCATGAAACAGGGCACCCCATGGAAGGGCACGGCGAGATTCGGGAAGCCGCACGCCAGGCATGGTGGAGTCAAAAAGAAGCCGATCGTGCATGCGATGCAATGGCGCAATCATTGCTCGCTGCGGGGGTGTTGACGCAAGAGGATGTATGGCGCAAGTTGCGTTTGTCAGTTGAGCTGGACCGGCCTGCTTTGGTCCAGCAAAGCAGTCGCTTGCTGGGTGATGTGATCAGTGGGGCCATCGCGCGCTTGATGTCGCAACCACAGGCATTTTTGGCGCCCACGATGGATGGCGCTGGCCAACCCATTGGTGGCGCGGCAGAGTCGGGCTTGCGTCAGCCCCCCGGCGCCTCGATTGGTCCGCGCGGAGCGAGCAACAAAAAGGTCAAGAGCAAGGGCAAAAACAAGGCGGCAAAAAACAAGCCCAACTTGACACCCATTCCCATGGTGATCCCTGTTGATGCCCAGGGCCCATTGAATTTGTTGGCATTCATCCGCTGGGTGAATGTCGACCCTCAGGCTGCGGCTTTGGCGATGAGCGACCCGTCGGCCCGCATTCGCTGGAAGTGGAGTGCCGATGAAACGGCATGGGCGTGGGCGCAACTGGGGCGAGCCCATGCCTGGCGTTTGTCCAACGATGCGCCCAGCTATTTTGAGCGGGCCTTGGCGGACCGCACTTTGGCCAATGCCGCATCTCTGCTGCTGCCACCCAAGGCGGCAGCCAGCTGGTCCACCGAAACATTGGCTTGGATGGCCAGGTCCGCAGTGCGTGCTGCCACCGCAGGTGACGGCGCACGCTGGTCCTTGGTGGAGCGGGCGGTCGATGCCATGGGGCCTGAACAGCTGACAGACTCAGCCTGGACATATTGGAAGGCACGGGCTTTGATGGCCCGCGCAGGTAATGCGGGCTCCGACCCGGTGCGCCAACAAGCCCGTGAGCTGTACGCGCGCATTGCCAGCCCGATGCACTTTTATGGGCAGCTGGCCTATGAAGAGCTGCACGGCACCCCAGCCAAAGCGCCCCCCCGGCCTGCTGCTCCCAACGAGGTCGAGTTGAGCCAAGCCAAGGCCTTGCCTGGCATTGACCGGGCCATGCGCTTGTTCGGGCTGGGCTGGCGCACGGAGGCCGTGCGTGAGTGGAACTTCACGATTGGTCATGCTCGCCCAGGGGGGCTGACCGATCGTGAGTTGATGGCCGTGGCGGCCGTGGCCTGTGAACAGGAAATTTGGGATCGCTGCATCAACACCAGCGACAAGACTCGCCATGAGATCGACCTGAACCAGCGCTTCCCCATGCCTTTCAAACGCGATGTGTTGCAAGCGGCGTCCGATGTCGGGCTGGATCCGGCCTATATGTATGGCCTGATGCGCCAAGAGTCGCGCTTCATCGTGGCGGCCAAATCCAATGTGGGCGCATCGGGTCTGATGCAGGTCATGCCCGCCACCGCCTCATGGACCGCCAAAAAACTGGGCATTCCCTACTCGCCGGACATGATCACGGATCGTGTGACCAATTTGCGCATTGGCGCCGGGTACCTCAAACTGGTTTTGGATGATCTGGGTGGCGTGCAAGCCATGGCTGCGGCCGCTTACAACGCAGGGCCATCGCGCCCAAGGCGTTGGCGAGAAGGGGCCAAAGTCGATGCGGCGGCCTGGGCAGAGAACATTCCCTTTAGCGAAACCCGTGATTACGTCAAAAAAGTACTGGGTAACGCGGTTGTGTATGCCCATTTGATTGATGGGGTTCCCCTGAGTGTGAGAAAACGTCTGGGGCAGACCATTGGGCCGCGCGCTTTGACCGCGCCACCGGCTCAAACCGATCTGCCGTGATTCACATCAGGAGGCCAACATGAAGCGCATCGTTGTACTGGGCGGATCTGGATTTGTCGGTGCCAGCGTGTGTGAACAACTGGTGGCCCACCCCCAACTGGCGGGCGTATCGGTGGTGGTGCCAAGCCGCCGGCGAGAAAAAGCCAAACACCTGCTGCCCTTGCCCTCCGTCCATGTGCAGCAGGCCTCGGTGCACAGCGATGCCGATCTGGACCACGTTTTGCGCGGGGCCGATGTCGTCATCAACCTGATCGCCATCTTGCATGGCAGCGCCAGTGATTTCGAGCGAGCCCATGTCACCTTGGCCAGGCGATTGGTCGAGTCTTGTCGCCGCGAGCAAGTCCACCGTGTGATCCATGTCAGCGCGCTGGGCGTGCCAGAGGCGGCCAAGTCTGCGCCCTCGCATTACTTGCGCACCAAGGCTGAGGGCGAGGCTGTGTGGCGCCAGTCTGGCCTGGATGTCACCGTGCTGCGCCCCAGTGTGATCTTTGGCGCGCGCGACCGCTTCATGAACCTGTTTGCCCAATTGCAGGCGGTCTTGCCTGTCGTGGCCCTGGCCGGTGCGGATGCACGCTTTCAGCCGGTGTGGGTGGAGGATGTGGCGCGAGCCATCGTCCATGCGGTGTTGAATCCCCAAACGGCGGGCCAGACGATCGAGTGTGCGGGCCCGGATGTGTTCACCTTGGCGGACTTGGTCAAACTGGCTGGACGCTGCAGTGGCCATGAGCGGCCGGTCTTGCCGGTGCCAATGGGTGTCGGGCGCATGCAAGCGGCCTTGATGGCCTTCTTGCCCGGTGAGCCCTTGATGTCGAGCGACAACCTCGATTCCATGCGGGTGCCCAATGTGGCCAGCGGGCTGTTGCCGGATCTCAAAGACATTGGGATTGAGTCGGCCTCATTGAAGGCCATTGGGCCCATGTATCTGGGGCGTCCGCAAACCTGGACGGACCGCCTCAATGCCTGGCGTGCTGCAGCTGGACGCTGAAACGCCAAACGGCCCCGAAGGGCTGCTGAGCCAGGGATTGAGTCAGGCGGCGACCAGCAACATGGCTGTGTCAAACGCGCTGCTCATCGGTGGCAGATTCATGATCATGGGCTGCGGCGCATTCTTGGGCACCTTGACGGGCTTGACTGCGGCGGCAGCGGCATCGTTTTGAGCCACTTCAGCTTTGTCCCAATTGCCAGCGGATTCTTTGCCCGACACGGCGATCGAGTAGAACACGCGGAAGGCAATCTTGCGCTCACCCCAGAAGTCGGCGGCGTCGCGGAAGGCATCCAGCAATTGCTCGCGGGTTTCGCGATCAAA